>JAGQWM010000019.1 GCA_020437365.1 Chitinophagaceae bacterium
CCAGCAGCATCTTTGTTCTTTGGGTTTGGGTAAAGACAGAAAAGAAAAGCCCATAATTTCCTCATCGCCGTTCTGCACTTCCATTTTTGTATAGTCCAGGCTTCTGCCATCGATTCTTGGCGGCGTACCGGTTTTGAGACGGTCGCTTTCGAATCCCAGCGAAACCAATTGTTCGGTGATACCGGTGGCGGCTTTTTCGGCCATACGGCCACCGCCAAAGTTCTTTTCGCCTATATGTACAATGCCATTCAGAAAAGTGCCGTTGGTCAAAACAACCGTTTTAGCTTTGATGGCATGTCCCATTCCTGTTTTTACGCCTACACAAATGCCTTTTTCAACGATGATTTCCCTTACCATATCCTGGTAAAAATCGAGGTTGGGTGTTTTTTCGAGCATTTCACGCCATTTCAGCGAAAATAACATGCGGTCATTTTGTGTTCTCGGACTCCACATGGCCGGGCCTTTACTCCGGTTCAACATCCTGAACTGGATGGTAGAAAAGTCAGATACAATACCTGAATATCCGCCCATAGCATCTATTTCACGTACAATTTGCCCTTTGGCAATGCCACCCATGGCGGGATTACAACTCATTTGGGCAATGGTTTGCAAGTTCATAGTAACCAAAAGCGTCCGGGAACCGAGATTGGCTGCTGCGGCTGCTGCTTCGCATCCGGCGTGGCCACCACCTACAACTATTACATCATACGCTGAAAACATAAGTGTGCAAAGGTAAAACCTTAATCCCAAATGAAGGATTGAATATAAAACTGTATTGTTTCACGGGAAACATTCCCAAACCGAACCCGATTGTTTCATGTGAAACATTACCTGAAGTATTTGGCCAGGTAATACTCTTCTTTTTCTGCCATTAGCCTTCTTTCGGCCTTTGTTTTATCGCCATAACCGCATAAATGTAAAATGCCATGAAAAATAACCCGGTGCAGTTCCATTTTAATCGTAGTACCATGTAAAAAAGCATTCTCTCTGACCCGGTCGTCGCTAATGTATATTTCGGCTTCTATAGCCTCCGATTCCGATAAATCAAAACTAATGACGTCAGTATAATAATCATGCTGCAAAAAATCTTTGTTGATATTCAACAAAACATCGTCGGTACAAAAAATGATACGCAGTTCCCCTAGCTTCTTTTTTTCCTCTTGGAAGATTAAGGGTATGAAAACTTTTAACCGGGAACGGTTTTTTAAAGCAGGGTTTGTATTCTGGTAAAAAAATCGAACTTTTGCGAACGGCGATGTCGGCTTCATAATATCAAAAATCGTAAACAAATAGAATCTAACAAGGGTAGATTTGTAAATTATACCAAATACATGATCAGAAGGCTTTCCGAATTAAAACCCGGACAAACGGGTATCATCAAAGAATTTATAAATAATGCACCCCATTTGGAATTGATGGAAATGGGCTGCCTTCCGGGCGAAACCATTTTATTGGAGCAAATAGCACCACTCGGCGACCCCATCTCTGTTTCTATAGCCGGTTATCATTTAAGCCTGAGAATGAAAGAAGCAGAGTTGATTATTGTTGAATTAAATAATTGATAATCAATATTTTAAATGAAAATTGGCCTTTATTTCGGTTCGTTCAACCCGGTACATGTAGCCCATCTGATAATTGCTAATCACTTACTCAACCATTCAGATCTGGATAAAATATGGTTTGTAGTGTCGCCTCAAAATCCATTTAAATCGGGCAAGAATTTATTGAATGAATACCATCGGCTTCACCTGGTACAAACGGCGATTGAAAATGACGTCCGCATGAAAGCTTCGAATATTGAATTCAGTTTGCCCAAGCCTTCTTACACTTCCACCACACTGGCTTACCTGGCAGAGAAATATCCCGAACATGAATTTGTACTCATCATGGGTAGTGATAGTTTTCAAAATCTACATAAATGGAAAAACGCCGATAATATCATCAACAATTACGAAATCTATATTTACCTGCGGCCCGGATTCGAGGTGGACAACACCCTGCAAGCAAAAATAAAAATTATGGATGCGCCGTTATTACAAATTTCGGCTACACGTATCCGTGAGGATATAAAAAACGGGAAATCTGTTCGCTATGTTTTACCCGAAGCCGTGCGGGAAGAAATAGAAAGTGGCGGTTACTACAAAAAATAAAATCAGAATAAAGCACCCAACAACAAGCAGCCCAATACAATGAGCGGCGGTGGAATTTTTTTGACATTGAGTAATAAAAAAGTGCCCACCATCGTCAGGATATTGATAGAAGTGCTCACCAGTTTTTCATCCGAAAAAGAAATGTCTTTCATAATATAAAAAGTAGAAGCAATCATAATACCGATGATAACGGCATTGATACCTTCGAGAGAACGATAGACAACGGCATATTTTTTCAGGTTGTTCCAGATGGGAAAAAAGAAAAGTACCAACAAAGCACTGGGAAGAAAAATGGCCACCATACCAATCAGGCAACCCAACATTTGCATGCGATAGCCCATATCTTTTAATGCCATGCCGCCCGTAAAAGCGGAAATAGAAAACACCGGACCGGGTACCGCTCTTACGATGCCCATGCCGGTATATAAACTGTTTTCATCTATCTGCACCGCTTCGGGATTTTTTTCTTTGACCACTTCGGGCCTTACACTCCATTGTTCATACATCATTGGAATCAACACCTGGCCGCCACCAAATACCAAGCTGCCCATCCGGTATGTATTTTCAAAAAGATTAATCGGTTTACGGTCGTGCCAGTCCTGCTTCCTGGCTGTTTCACTGAGGATACCGGCGCCAATAAAAATAATACCGAACAACCAGAAATTCCACCATTTTATTTTTTTGGGTTTTTGTACTTCCTGCGGAATTCTTTTTTTACTGAAATTCGTAGCTACGCCACCGAGAAAAATCAATGAAGGAATAACCCAGGGCTGGCCGAATAAAAAATAAGTGGCTATAACACCGACCGACATAATTATCCAGGTAATTAAATTTTTAACCGCAATGGAAAAAGTAGTAAACGTGGCATAGGCTAAAAACCCGACCGCCATCGGTGCAATGAATTTAAAAATATCGGTACCCAGCTCTTTTTTATCAATGTATTGCAACAGAAAAGAAAGGCCACCCATGATAATACAAGCCGGTAAAATCCAAATAATCAATGTCAACACAGCCAGAGGAACACCACCTCTTTTGTAACCGATAAGTGTTACGGTTTGTGTAGAAGAAGCTCCGGGCAACAACTGGCAAAAAGCATTATACTCCAACAATTCTTCCTCGGTAACATAAGGCTTTTCCTTTACAAAAGTCTTCATCATCATACCAATATGTGCCTGCGGCCCACCGTAAGCCGTAATGCTATAAAAGAAAACCGATCGTAAAAAATTTAAATGTCGCAGTAGCATTGGAGAATAAATATAAATAAAAACCGCTCAGCTTAGCCTGATTCTCCCCTTCGGGAAAAAAATCAATGAAAGTTTTTGGCGGCCGTTCAATAATTATTACAGGGGAATTGTATTTTGCAATACTCCTTTTTACGCAAAACAACCCCAACATGAAAAAAACAATTTTTAGTTTACTGCTGATTTTTCCGTTCTTGGTTTTTTCTCAAAAAACAGATAAAAAATTAACCGCCGAATTGGAAAACTGTATAAAAGGCTTTCACGGCGATATTGGTATTTATTTTAAAAACCTGAAAACCGGTAAAACAGTAGCTATTCATGCCGATACAATTTATACCACCGCCAGTATTGTAAAAACAACCATTCTCTTGGGCATTATGGATAAATTAGACAAAGGCGCCTTGCAATACGACCAGGTGTTCACTTATAAAGATTCTTTGTTGTATGAAGGTGAAGACATTTTGGGCTCATTTAAAAACAATGAAAAAATTACGCTTCGCAAATTAATTATGCTCATGCTAACCACCAGCGATAATACGGCCAGTTTATGGTTGCAGAGCCTGGCCGGAACCGGCATGCGCATCAACACAATCCTCGATAGTCTTGGATTTGAAAAAACAAGAATGAACTCCCGTACCAAGGGCCGTCATGGCGACTGGGAAAAATATGGCTGGGGGCAAACCACACCCAAAGAAATGGCAAGGTTGTTTGAAATGATTTTCCGGAAAAAAATATTTTCGCCGGCGGTTTCTGACAGAATGATAAGAGTGTTGTCCAGGAATTTCTGGGATGATGAAGGCCTGTCACAAATTCCGCCGGGCGTAGCTGTTATGAGTAAAAACGGGGCTGTAGATGCTTCCCGTAGTGAAGTGATGTTGGTAAATTCCAAAAAAAATCCCTACATACTGGCGGTTTTTACAGACAACAATAAAGACACCAGTTGGCAGCCCGATAATGAAGCCTGGGTTTTGATTCGAAAAATTTCAAAACTGGTTTGGGAACATAAAAAGAGAGAGTAGCTTTTTATTTAAAAAGATTATACACCAATAAGCTCATTACATAAGCCAGTCCGGTCATATACAACACTTGAATAATCGGCCATTTCCAGGTTTTGGTTTCTTTGCGCACAATTACCAAGGTACTCATACACTGCATGGCAAAGACATAAAATATCATTAAGGATAATCCGGTAGCAAGATTAAAAACCGGTGTACCATCGGGTCGCTTAGCAGCTTTCATTTTTTCGTTCAACATCTGGCTGCCTGAATCTTCATCGCCCACACTATACAAAGTAGCCATGGTGCCTACAAACACTTCACGGGCTGCAAAAGATGTAATTAACGCAATGCCGATTTTCCAATCGTAGCCCAAAGGAGCTATAGCGGGTTCAATGGATTTACCCAAACGGCCGGCATAAGAATTTTCCAATTTTGCGGCAGCAAAAGATTTATTGATTTCTTTTGTATTGGCTCCCGGCTGCATTTTCATTTGTTCGTACCGGGCGGTAATTTTTTGCATCGATTGACCGGGGCCAAATGAAGACAAGCCCCAAAGAATTAAACTGATAACCATAATGACCTTTCCAGCATCAAATACAAAAATCCTGGCCTTGCTAACCATTGTGGCGATAATGTTTTTCCAACGTGGTGAACGATAAGTGGGTAATTCTAAAATGAAAAAACTTTTCTCTTGTATTTTGATAAACCATTTGGCTACATAAGAAACTATCAATGCCATTACCAAGCCCAATAAATACAAACCCATCATTACCAAACCCTGTACGCCCAGAAAACCAAACAAATAATGTTGCGGAATAACCAATCCGATTAAAATCGTATAAACGGGCAGGCGGGCAGAACAACTCATCAACGGCGTTATTAAAATCGTTAATAACCTCTCTTTCCTGTTTTCAATATTCCGGGTGCTCATAATCGCGGGAACGGCACAGGCAAATCCGCTAATCATAGGCATGACGCTTTTTCCATTTAATCCCACACTTCGCATAAGCCTGTCCGATAGGAAACTGATGCGGGCCATATAGCCCGTGTCTTCCAATAAAGTAATCAAAGCAAACAAAATCATTATTTGCGGTACGAACACAAGAATCCCACTCAGCCCGGCTAAAACTCCGTTGATCAATAAATCGGTCCATCGGCCGGCCGGTAATATAGCAGACAAGGCGCTGCTCAATTGGGCAAAGCCCCATTCTATCCAATCCATCGGGTATTGTGCTATCCAGAAAACACATTGGAACAATAAAAACAAAACGCCCAATAAAATCAAATAACCCCAAACCCGGTGCAATAAAATATTATCTAATTTTTCGGTGAAGATTTTTTTCTGCAATGGGTCGGGTTCGGCAACCGCTTTTTGCATAATGGTTTTAATCCTATCGTAACGCATCAGAATTTCAGCAGCCTGCGTTTTTGTCGGACTAAATTTATTATCGATTTCTATTTGTTCTATTTCTTCCTGGTCTTTTTCGGAAAAAGCAAAAGATTCGTGATTGATCAAATAATGGATAGCCGTGTAATCGCTTAAAGTCGGAATTTTTTTTTGAATCCCTTCAATGGCTTCGGGTGCCAAAGATTTATTATCGACAATATCCCTGGCCGGCGATTGATAAATATGTTGTGCCGTTTGCGAAATCAGTTTTTTTAATTCACCAATCCCTTTGTTTTTTCTTGGCGAAATTCCTACAACAGGAACGCCTAATTCTCTTTCCAATGCGGCTACATCAATCTTTACGCCTTTTTTTTTGGCAATGTCCATCATGGTCAGCGCAATGACAACCGGACGTTTCAGGTCAATGATTTGGGTACAAAAAAGTAAATTCCTTTTTAAATTGCTGGCATCGGCCACCACGACAACAACATCGGCTTGCAATGCCGCATCTTGCTGCAATAAAAGTTTATAGCTTACCCATTCATCCATTCTTTTTGGGTAAAGGCTATAGGTGCCGGGCAAATCAATGACTTCGGCTTTTGTATTGTCGGGTAAAATAGTGGTGCCGGTTTTCTTATCGACCGTTACACCCGGAAAATTTCCGACTCGCTGGTTCATACCGGTCAGGCAATTAAATAGTGAACTTTTTCCACTATTAGGATTTCCAACAAGAGCAATATGTAAACGGTCTTTTTTCAACTTTACTTCACCTTAAAAATAATGAGGAGCCGGCAAAAGTAAACCGGCAAAGGCTGACTACCTTACGATATGCGATTTTAAGTATTCAATATCGGAAAAACTATGACTTAAATATGTCTTTTCTCTTTAGGTTTTCAATTTGGCATCAATACCTTTGTTCCACAATCATTACAGAATATGAAGTCTTTTTTAACTAAATATCTTTTCCTTTTTAGTTTCCTTTTGGGGGCTTGTACGGCTTCGCAAAAAACAGCGAAGGTTCGTAACAATACCTCGATGCTCGATAGCCTGAAAGCCAATATTTCTTACCTGGCCGATGATCGTTTGGAAGGCCGCCGGGCCGGTACCCATGGTGAAGAGCTTGCCATGGATTATATCCAACAAAAATTTCAGTCGATAGGGCTATTGCCAAAAGGGCAAAATGGTTTTATCCAATCTTTCCCCATCGACGATGGTAAAAAGATTATGGCTAAAACGAAATTAATCATTGACAGTACTTCACTTAGGGTAGAAAAAGATTTTTTTCCTTTTCCTTACAGCCCGAATGATTCATTGGAAAATGATGTGTCCGTAGCACTGCAGGAAGCAGAAACGCCCTGGATCTACGACCTGCATGATCCCCTTGAAGAAAATGCTAAGAACCCGCATTTCGATTTGTCGGCGTATATCTATGAGAATGCGCAAAAAGCCAAAGAAAAAGGTGCCACTGCCGTATTCTTGTACAATACTTCATCTATTGATGATGGCTTAAAGTTTGAAGCAAAAGATAAAAAAGAACCGCTTTCTATTCCGGTTATTTATGTAGCAAAAAATATGGCCGAAAAATTATTTTCAAATATAACCGCCACGATGCATATCAAATTGGTCGTAGAAATGAAGGAGCAAAAAAGAACCGGCCATAACGTCATCGGTTATTTAGATAACGGCGCCCCAAACACGGTAATTCTGGGTGCCCACTTCGATCATTTGGGCTATGGCGAAGATGGTAATTCCATGATCCGGCATTTCGATCATCCGATGATTCACAATGGTGCCGATGACAATGCCAGTGGAACGGCAGCTTTGATACAGCTGGCCCGATTACTCAAAAAAACAAAAGACCTCCAAAAAAATTATTTATTCATTGCTTTTTCGGGAGAAGAGTTGGGTTTATTCGGTTCTAAATATTTTACCGAACATCCAACAATTGATTTACATGCTGTCGATTATATGATTAATATGGATATGGTAGGCCGTTTGAATGACAGTACAAACACGTTAACAGTTGGCGGCTATGGCACTTCGCCTGCTTGGGGGTTTTATTTTACCTCGTTGGCAGTAGAAGGCCGTGCACAAACTTTATATTTCAAATTTGACAGTAGCGGCACGGGTCCCAGCGATCACACTTCTTTTTACAGAAAAAATATTCCTGTATTATTTTATTTTACGGGCATACACGCAGATTATCACAAACCTTCTGACGATGTAGAAAAAATAAATTTCAGTGGTGAAGAAAAAATTATTCAACATATTTTCAGCCTCGTTCATTACTTCGACCGGGAGCCTAAAATTGAATTTACCAAAACCCGGGAAATCCAAACTTCCACCCGGACGAGTTTTAAGGTAACCATGGGCGTTATGCCCGATTATACATTTTCGGGCAGTGGGCTGAAAATTGATGGCGTGTTGGATAACCGACCGGCAAAAGCAGCCGGATTGAAAGCCGGAGATATTGTCATTCAGCTTGGCGATTTTACCATTAGTTCGATGGAAACTTATATGAAAGCCTTGGGCGCCATGCAGAAAGGAGAAACTGTGACCGTGCTATTTCTGAGAGATGGTAAAAAAGAAAAAACAACATTGGTTTTTTAAAACAAATACTCATGGCTGCAAAAAACATTCATTATACGCTGAATAAAAAAACAATGGCGGTACAGTTTTTTGAAGACGTACAAATGATTGGTATCGTTAGTTCTGTCAAAGATTATCAATTGTGCTGGCACCTGAACAATTCATTGGGACTTCATTTCACGGTGAACAACGAACTTGAAATAATCTGGCAGAAGAACAAAAGAAAATATCATTTTCCTATGTATGAGTTCCGGGAAAGAGACCGTTTCCTGGCGCATTATATTTACAATACGCAACACGATGGCGAATATTTATTGCCCGAATTCAAATACTTTGATTTTCTATGGATGATGAAAGGTGAAAAAATAGAACGACAGGAATTTGAATCACTTATGGAAGCTATCCGATCAATAAACAGTGTACAACTTGTAACAGAAATGCTTGTCGATAAAATTCAAAACAAAGAAAATTTAATCTTTTAAAACTTTTTGTTATGTGGCAGGAAACCAATCAAAAATTGTATCAGAAATTTCAGTTTACCAATTTCAGCGAAGCCTTTGCTTTTATGACCCGTGTGGCTATAGAAGCCGAAAAAATGAATCATCATCCCTTGTGGACCAATGTGTATAATACAGTAGAAATATGGTTGAGTACACATGATGCCGGTGATATCGTAACAGAAAAAGACAAATTACTATCTCAAAAAATAGACGCTTTGCTTACAAAATAAAAAATGGCTACTACATCTACCATACTCATGGTTCGTCCGGCTGCTTTTGGTTATAATGCCGAAACGGCGACCAATAATTTTTTTCAGCAAAAGGGCGACAAACCTGTTGCGCATATACAGCAAGAAGCCCTGGCGGAATTTGACAATATGGTCAAAACACTACGGCAACAAAAAATAAATGTGATAGTGGTGGAGGATTCAGCATCGCCGATGAAGCCCGATGCCATTTTCCCCAATAATTGGTTCTGTACTTCGCCGCAGGGAAAAATCGACATTTTCCCCATGTACGCTGCCAACAGGAGATTGGAAAAAAGAGAAGATATATTGCAAAAGTTGAGTCGTGATTTTAAAGTGAGTGATGTACAAGACTGGAGTGAATTTGAAGCAGAAGGCCGTTTTCTGGAAGGCACCGGCAGTATGATTATTGATTATGACAACGAGTTGATATATGCTGCTATTTCTGAAAGAACTAATCTTTCCGTCCTGGAAAAATTTGCCGTAGCCAATCAATTTCAGGCCGTAGTCTTTCTGGCGAAAGACGAAACTGGACAAGCCATTTATCATACCAATGTGATGATGGCCCTGGGCGAAAAATTCTGTATTCTCTGCGAAGAAGCCATAGAAGAAGAGTGGGAACTTATAGCCGTACGGCAACTCCTCGCCTCTACGGGACATGAAATAATTCCCATCACCCAAAAACAAATGAACCGCTTTGCCGGTAATATGCTGGAAGTACAAAATACAGCTGGAAAACGTTTTTTAATTATGAGCCAGTCAGCCCATGAAGCATTGGATCATTCGCAAAAACAAAAATTAAAAAACTATTGTACGCTATTACCTATTCCAATCGGGCAAATAGAGGAAGCCGGTGGCGGCAGTGTTCGATGTATGATGGCAGAAATTTTTCTTCCTTCGAAGAAATAGTTTTGTGGCTAAAAATTTTTTCGATGATGCTTACAAAAATTTGCGAATTATTTTTTCCAAATTTACTGCGGGCACTACACCGGATTGGCGCCATTTAATTTCGCCGTTTTTAAAAATTATTAATGTCGGCACACCCTGAATTTGATAAGCACTTGCTGCTTCCGGGCTTTTATCCACGTCGATTTTTATAATTGTAGCCTTGTCGCCTATTTTAGATTTTAACTCTCGTAAAACAGGTTGCATCATTTTACAAGGGCCACACCATTCGGCAGAAAAATCTACCAGCACCGGCTTGTCGGCATTTATTAGTTCTTCAAATGATGTCATTCTCTTTTATTTCTTCGTATTCAACCTTTTGAAATTTTGCTTCTATTTTCCGGGCCTGTTCAGGTTTGTTTGAGTTGTAAAAACAAGCACAGCCAAACCCCAAAAAACCCATAGCAGCAAAATAGGCACCAACGAATACAAATAGCCATTGTTGGTCCAGTATGGATTGAATAAGAATGAATATTCCCAACCCAAAATATAAGGCTCTTATAAATGTCCAGCCGGTCAATATTTTTTGTTTCAGGCTTTTCATGCTAAAAAATTTCTTCATTCAAAGGAATCATTTTTGCAAATAGGCCGAATACATCCACACTAATTTTTCCTGCTCCCGAATGTAGTCGCTCATTAAAGCGTTGGTACCTTCATCGTTTGCCTCTTCAGAAATCGAAAGCAATTCTCTTTGCTTAATTAATAAAATTTTAAATGCTTCCAAAATAATCTTAACGCCTTTTTCCGGTTGTGAAATATTTTTGGCAGATTTTATGGAAGATGCTTTCTTATAATCATCGAAGGTGTGAAGTGGTGTTGCGTCAAGTGTCAATATTCTTTCGGCTATTTCATCTACTTTCAATAATAAATTATTATAGAGTTCTTCGAATTTTAAATGGAGTTCAAAAAACTTTTCTCCTTTAATGTTCCAATGTAATCCCCTGGTATTTTGGTAAAATACCATATAGTCGGCTAATACATTATTCATTTTTTCCGCAAGTAATTTCGCTTTTGATTGGTCGAGACCTATTGAATTTTTCATAATTTAATTTTTTATTTAGCTACAATGATGGTTGGATGCATTGTAACTTTTGATGTAATAGAATTAGAAATTAAACAAGCTGCTTCTGATTTTTGTAAAACTCTTTCAGCTTTTTCTTTAAATTTTTCATCAGTTATTAATACCGTCGGTTCAAGAATAACTTCCTGCATTACAAATTTACCATCTGTTTTTCCTAAAATTCCTTTTGATTTACAATCAAAACTTTTAAAATCCAAATTTGAATTTTCTGCAATGGCCAGAAAAGTCGTCATAAGACAACTACTTACGGCGGCGGTAAACAAATGTTCCGGTGACCAAATGCCCGGCATTCCCTTGGGAAATTCGGGTGGTGTAGCCACTTCCAGGCAATTATTAAAATCCTTATTGAGCTCCGGTGAACACATCACCCCTTTTCTGTCCTGGCTCCAGTTAATATTTACGTTGTAATAATGTGGTTCCATAATTTAAATTTTATTTTGTAATCTAATCCAGCTTCCGCCGTTATATACAGCTGCAAAGCCATTTGATTTAAGTAAAGATTTTGCGGATGAACTTCTCATTCCTGAAGCGCAACAAACGATGATGGGTGTTTCTTTTTTCAACTTTGTTACATGGTTTGACAGGTTATTCAACGGAATATTCACCGACTCTTTGATATGCCCTTGTTGAAATTCTGCTTTTGTTCTAACATCGATAATCTGTGCACCGTTTTGCATCAACGCCTTGTAATCTGTTCGTACGCCCAGACCAAGCAAGTTTTTAAAATATTGTATCATACTTTATTTTTTATTTTATTAATTCAAATCCATCCAACTTCCGCCATCTTCACATGCTACTCCAAAATTTTTTAGCATTAAAATAGCTTGTTTGCTTCGAACTCCACTGGCGCAGCAAAGTATAACGGGCTGGTTCAACAATTTTATTTCCTCAACTCTTTCTTGAATTTCGTATAGCGGAATATTTATACTGCCCGGATAATTTCCGCCCAAAAACTCTTCCGGCATTCTTACGTCCACCACTGTTCTATTGCTCTTGTTCATTTTTTATATTTTTATTTTTTTTAAAATTTGTTGATTTGAAAAGGCTAAAAAACAGGCCTCCCATTAATGCGCCATACAATGTGCTGTTCACCGGTTTTGAAGTAATTGAACAAGTACCGCTTACACAACCTACAAAATGGTAGTAAGCATAACCTCCAACGGCTCCGATTATGGCCCCAATAATGAATAGTTTTTGCTGCTTGATAAATTTCATGCTGCAAAGTTCGGTCAATAAAAAAAGATAAAAGGTGACTTTTGTTACATTTCTCCCAAAATCCTGATTTGATTTCGATACAGTAATAACCGGTTGTCGTTTTCCAGTTTTTTTAGCAGTCTTGAGATGACAACCCTTGAAGTGGCCAGGTCTTTTGCAATCTGCTCATGCGAAAGGTTTATGAGTTTTGAATCTGTAGCATTCGATTTTTCTTTCAAATAATAGACAAGTCGTTCATCCAGTTTTTGGAAAGCTATCTGATCAATTGTTTTCATTAATTCATTGAAACGAACCCGGATACTTTTTAAAATAAAACTTTTCCAGGTTTTGTATTTCATCATCCACTCGTCCATGACAGTGATGGGTATGGTGAGTAGCTCGGTATCTTCTTCTGCTACCAATTTTGTTTCACTCGGAAACTGTTGCATACAACAAGTAAACGTCATAGCGCAACTTTCCTTTGGGCCGATATAATAGAGCAATAATTCACGGCCATCCTCATCCAATCTTGACACTTTTAATAAACCCGAAAGAACAATTGGCATAACACGTACGGTTTGCCCAATATCAAGCAATATTTCTGATTCCTTCAATGAAACAAATTTTCCTTTCTGCTCAATTTCTTCAATTAATTCAGGTTCAAAAAGGTGTTTAAAAATTTCGGACAATTTCATTTTTTTGAATACATATTATTTTACAAAAATGCTTTTTACGCCCGGTTCTTGCATCATTCCCACAGGCTCAGCAAAAGCCGACAGGCCGGCACTTTGTAATAAAGTTATTACTTCTTCTACCGCTTCTTTTTTGACGCTGACCAACAAGCCACCATTTGTTTGCGGGTCGGGTAAAAGTGAAAAAGCTTCCATAACATTGACACCTTTTGCAAATTCAACTTTATCACTGTAGGCATTCCAGTTTCTGGAAGTCGCATCCGGAAAAATGCGTTTCGCTATATACGTTTTGACACCATCGGCAACGGGTATTTTATCATAATAAATTGCTGCACTTAAGCCACTCCCTTCCACCATTTCAATCAAATGCCCCAGGAAACCAAAACCTGTAACATCTGTCATGGCGGAAACGCCGGGAATTTTTCCCAATGCCATTCCAATGGTATTTAAAGTGGTCATTTGCTGTATCATCGCCGAAAGATATTCTTCGAGCAACAAACCTCTTTTTTGTGCCGTAGATAAAATACCTACACCAAGGGGTTTGGTCAGGAAAATAAAATCGCCGGGCGTAGCAGTATGGTTTTTTTTCAGATTGTCTATTCGCACTTCACCTGTAACGGCCAGTCCGAAAATGGGTTCTTCGCTATCAATGCTATGGCCACCGGCAAGTGGAATACCGGCTTCGGCACAAATTTTTCGTCCACCTTCAATCACTTTTTGTGCCAGTTCGGTTGAAATTTTTTCGACCGGCCATCCCAATATGGCTACGGCCATCAATGGTTGTCCTCCCATCGCATACACATCACTGATAGCATTGGCAGCAGCTATTCGTCCAAAATCAAATGCATCATCTACAATTGGCGTAAAAAAATCAGTAGATGAAATGATAGCCTTACCCTGACCAATATCATACACGGCAGCGTCGTCATTTTTTTCGTAACCTACCAATAATTTTGGGTTGGACGAAAAGGCAACGTTCGTTTGCAAAATATCATCCAGTATTTTAGGTGCAATTTTGCAACCGCATCCTGCACCGCGGGCATATTGTGTTAACCTGTCAGGCGATGATGTTTTTGGATTTTCCATTTGTCAAATCTCGTATTTGTTTCTTTAACTTTAAAAAATGAAGTCTTTACACGTACCGTTTCTTATTTTTTGCTTTGTATGTTGTATCAATGCCCGATCACAAATTACAAATCCCAACCTGCCTTTATCGATTATAACTTCTCCCTCGGCGGTACCGGTTTTTATAGGTTACACTGAAAAAACGGAATGGCCTTCCGGAAAAAGCCTTTTGTATGTACCTACAAAAATTTCATCCTTTCTTGATTTTAAAATAAAATTTGGTGGCGCCTCCAAATCAGAAAAGTTTTTATTGTATCCTTCTTTGGAATTATATTTTTTGAATGGCGGAACGGCTTGTTACATTGTAAGTATAGGCTCTTACAATCAGTTGCGTAAAAATGATTTTATAAAAGGGATTCAAGCAGTCAAAAAGAATACGTCCATAAGTTTAATGGCTTTTCCCGATGCAGTGGATTTGCCTGACAATGATTTATATATGGTGCAACGCTATGCCCTCAACCAGGCAGCGAATGTGGGTAATCGTTTTTGTTTGTTCGATATAAAAGAAGCTGCCAATGCGGTAGAACACCAAGCCGCCATTACGGAATTCAAAAAAAATATCGGTACTGATTATCTTTCTTTTGGTGCTGCTTATGCTCCGTTTATTCTCAATAAAAAAAATACAAGAATACCTCCGTCAGCTGTGATGGCCGGCATTTATTGTAAAGTTGATCAAACAAAAGGTGTGTGGAAAGCGCCGGCAAATGAAAAAATTTCCGGCTGTACCGGGTTGGCCATCACTTTATCGAATACTGATATTGCTGCTATGACTGTAGATACAAAATCGGGTATTTCTATCAATGCATTACGCATGTTAAATAAAAATGCAGTGGTTTGGGGTGCCCGTACATTGGATGGCAATAATAACGAATGGCGATACATTCCTGTACGTCGGTTTTTTATGATTGTTCAACAATCAATCAAAAATTCATTGCAGCAGATCGTAACGTTGCCAAACAACAACACTACCTGGCAAAAAATAAAAACAGCGATTGAAAATTATTTTTTCACCTATTGGCAGTCCGGTGCATTGAAAGGAAGCAAACCGAATGAAGCTTATTTTGTCAAAATTGGTTTAGGTGAAACAATGACTGCTGTTGATGTACAACAAAAAAGAATTATCATCGAATATGGGCTTTCCTTACTTCGGCCGGCAGCATTTACCGTGGGTAAAATAACCATGAAATTGAAATAAACTTATTCTCTTGTTTTTCTAAAAATAATGCCTGCATTTTTCTCCAGGTCGGAACTAAATCGCAGATGATAAACATCGTCGCCATCACGCACCACTAACAGTCCGGTATTGGGTGGATATTTTCCCAGGTTTTCGGCAAATAATACTAAGCTGAAATCCGTCATGTCCGGTGTGATGTAAATTGTTTTTTTAATGGCCGTTGCTTTGATGCCCTGGTGCGACAATAAAATTTTTCCGTTTAAATAAACACTAACCGTATCGCCATCAATTTCTCCGTTATCATATAATGCCAGTTGTAAACTATCGCTATGAAATTTAACTTCCTGTGCAAATATTGATTTTCTTCCGGCAATGGTTGCAGCACTTCCAATTATTTCATCAATGGTTTTTTCAGGAATAATCGGTTTCGTGTCAACAATTTTTTCTTGTTGAATGACTGTTTTTTGTGGCGATGGGGCGATGGGTTGGGGTACTTCCTTTTTTTCTTTTACAATCGGCGTGTTCATGGCCACCGTTTGTTGTACTATCGGTTTTCTTTGTGCAACAACCGGAACCGTCATTTTCGGTTGATCTATTTTAGTTTTATTTTTTGTTATCAATGGTTGTTCATTCGTTTTTTGCACCGAAACTTTTTTGGCAGCCGAAGAAGTTTTTATTTCATTGGTTGGTTCGGTAACGGCTTTCGCAATTAATACATCTACGGCTGCAGTATTGGTTTGCTGAATGGCTGTCGGGTGATTTACGTTCGTCGGTGTGTTCAAAGTAGTGGCTGTTTGCTTGACTTTATTATAGCTGGCATTCATTTTTTCCGGCTTGGCAATTTTCATTACAACCGGTTGTTCTTTTTTGTTTTTATAAAATGACACCGTATTCGCCAAGTGCAGTTCCTCCAAATGAGGAAACAATTTTGAAGCAGACAGGTCCGGCTCTTCTTCCAATTCTATTTTTCCGGTCAGTGCATAATATTTTTTGGTAGCTGTTGTTCGCCAGGTGCCATCGAGTTGCCAGGTATTATCTGATTTATTTCTTTTGAAAGTCGTAATTACCTTTACTTTTTTATTTCTTTTTTTCGGAAAATTATATGCTACGATTTCATCATCTTCCACTTCACAAACATCGCCATTGATGGTGCCTTTTACTCTTTTTATAATGTAATACAATTGGTCATCCACAATAAATTCGCTCCTGGAATAGCCATAGACTTTTCCGTTATATTCGGTCAAAGCAATTTCAAAAGATTTATCCTGCCGGATGACGGTGCTGTCGTTACTGATATTGCCGACCCACAAGCCGGAAAGCGACTGCCCGAAAAAAAAGAGTGGAGAAAGCAGTAACAGGCTAAGGAGAATTTGTTTCTTGCTCCCGCAGTTGAGATATTCGAATAAGTTGGTTGGCATTTTCGATAGATACGGATTTACATTGGATTGTCTTTAATAACGTATGAATATCGTTTCGATTGTGCAAAGATTTGAAATAATGCTTATCATAGTATTTGAGTAAAATTTCGAAACTTTCGGCTATTTTTCCTGTTTTTAACAAAGAAATTGACGTTTTGGCGTTCAAATGGCCCAATTTTTTAGAAATTCTTGTTATGGCAGCTATCATTTTTTCGACAGGAAGTTGGCCATATTCCTGCACAATTTGTGCTAATCTTTCGGCAAAAGGGATATCGATGAAATAAACCGGCGATTGCCGCATTTGTTCCCAAAAGGCATTGGGGATATTTACCAACCCAATCCGCTGCGATTCATCTTCCAACCAGATACCTCTGTCGTTTTTCCCGTTTTTCAATATTTCCCGCAACCGGGTGGCCAACAGGTTTTCAAACATTTCCTGCCCGGGCTGGTTCGGCAGGCCAATGTGCCCAAAAGCCGAACCTTTATGAGAAGCCATGCCTTCCAAATCGACAACAGCAGCTCCTTCGGAGGCTAATTTTTTCAAAATTGCCGTTTTGCCCGAACCGGTATAGCCGCCGAGAATATGTAAAGAAAAAGGAATCGAAAAACTGTCCAATACATAACGTCGGTATTTTTTGTAACCTCCGGTGAGTGTATATACTTTAAATCCATAGAGATCTAAGAGCCAGGCAATAGCAGCACTCCGCATGCCACCACGCCAGCAATGTACCAATACGGTTTTATGTGTCGTTTCCCTTGCTGCATTATGTTGGGCAATAATAACTTCGGCCGCTTCAATTTTTTGTCGGAGTGTGGTGCCAAAAAAATCCAACCCGATTTTTACAGCCAGTTCCCTACTTTTTTGTTTGTAAGTAGTACCAATAATTTTTCTTTCTTCATCTGAAAAAATAGGAAAAGAATAAGCACCGGGAATGTGAGCATGATTGTATTCGCCGGGGCTACGGACATCCAGCACCGGAAACGTTTCGGCCAAGGCCAAAAATTGACTCGTATCGATTGGCGTGATATTCATTTTGCTTGTCTTGCAAATTATACAATTTCATCACGAATACAAGAAAAGCTGCCCGGTACAGACAGCTTTGCAAAAATTATAATCGGTTGTTTTGATTTTATCCATTCATACTTGCCAGGAATTCTTCATTGCTCTTGGTGCCTTTCATCCTGTTTTGTAATTCCCGCATGGCTTCTTCAGCATTCATATCGGTGAGGTACACACGAAGTAAATTCATTCTTTGTAATACGTCTTTTTCCAATAATAAATCATCCCGGCGAGTAGAGGAAGCCACCAAATCAATGGCCGGATAAATTCGTTTATTCGACAAGCGGCGATCCAATTGCAATTCCATATTACCGGTTCCTTTGAATTCTTCAAAAATAACTTCATCCATTTTACTTCCAGTATCTACCAAGGCCGTTGCGATGATGGTTAAAGAACCGCCGTGTTCAATTTTCCTTGCAGCACCAAAAAACTGTTTTGGTTTTTGCATCGCATTGGCTTCCACACCACCCGATAAAACTTTTCCGGAAGATGGTGCAATGGTATTATGTGCACGGGCCAGTCGTGTTATAGAATCTAAAAGGATCACCACATCGTGGCCACATTCTACCAAGCGTTTGGCTTTTTGCAGTGCAATGGTAGATACTTTTACATGTTTGTCGGCCGGTTCATCAAAAGTGGAAGCAATTACTTCTGCTTTTACACTTCTTTCCATATCGGTAACCTCTTCGGGCCTTTCATCTACCAGCACGACCATGAGGTAACATTCCGGATGGTTTTCTGCAATCGCATTAGCTACTGCTTTCAACAACATCGTTTTACCCGTTTTAGGTTGTGCTACAATCAATCCTCTTTGTCCTTTTCCAATCGGTGTAAACAAATCCATGATTCTCGTAGAATAATCCGATGGTTTTGTAAAGAGATTGAGTTTTTCGAAAGGAAATAACGGTGTCAGGTAGTCGAAAGGAACACGGTCTCTTACTTCTTCAGGGCCTTTACCATTGATGGTATCTACTTTTAATAAAGCAAAATATTTTTCTCCTTCTTTGGGTGGACGTACGGCACCATGAATGGTATCGCCGGTTTTTAATCCAAATAATTTTATTTGTGAGGGAGAAACATATACATCGTCCGGTGAGGATAAGTAATTATAATCGGAGGAACGAAGAAAACCATAACCATCGGACATCATTTCCAACACACCTTCACTTAAAATAACGCCGTCAAATTCAATATTGAATTTTGGAGTTTGCTCTCTCGTAGAAGGATATTTTTTTCCTTTTCCTGCTTCGGGTGCAGGTTCGTTGGTTTCTTTTTCTTCATGTTCGTTCAAAATCGTTTCGCCGAGTTTTGTATCTATTTTACTTTCTGCAGCAGTTGATTTCTCAGGAGATTTTTGCGTTTTTTCTTCTGCAGCTTCTGAGGCTTCGGCATTCTCTTCTTGTTGATTCTCTTCTTTCTGGGTTTTACCCACAATTTTTTTTCTGGTTCGCTTCGTTGGTACTTTTTCTTCTTTTTCTTTGTCGTCTTTTTTTGCAGGCATATCGGTTTTTTTTGTTTTAAGGATTTTAGGTGTACTTTCTATTTCAGCTTCTTCGCTGCCGTTACTTGTACTGACTTTAATTAATTTTTTCCGGTTGGTATTTGTGGCAACGTTGGTATCTTTTTTGGCATCCGTAATTGCCTGGTTATCCAAAATCTGAAAAATTAAATCTTGTTTATTAAGTTTTTTTGGGTTTTTAATATTTAAATGTTCTGCCACTGCCACCAATTCCGGGACGAGCATTTCATTTAGCTGTAAAATATCGTACATAAAATCATCTTAGGTTACTTGCAATAAGGAGTTGCCAATTGTAAAATCAGAAATTGTTTGAATTTAAATTTGAATGAAAACGGCGGGTAAATGATGAGTTAATACCTTGGAGAACTGTACTTATCTGCCTGTTTCCGGCACAATAATACACTGAAATTCCTAAAATCAAAAATTTTTTCCTTTTTCTTTTCTCTATAGCCCTGCCTTTTTGCTTATTTCCAACATTTTAACAATCGGTTTTTTGGCAGCTAAGCGCAGCGATTCTTCCATGGTGATTTCCGGTGTTTCATATTCCATACAGAGGTATAATTTCTCCAGTGAATTTAATTTCATGTGTGGACAATCATTACAAGCACAGCTATTATTCGGTGGTGCCGGTATAAATACTTTCTCCGGCGAAGCCTTCATCATCTGGTGCAAAATGCCTGTTTCCGTAGCGACAATATATTCTGCTGTCGGGTCTTTTTTGGTAAAATTCAATAAGCCCGTTGTAGAGCCAATAAAATCTGCTATGCGCAAAACCGCATCTTCACATTCCGGATGAGCAATCAGTTTAGCACGGGGATGCTTGATTTTTAATTTTGTAATTTTTTCAAGGCTA
Organism: Chitinophagaceae bacterium; assembly: GCA_020437365.1. Taxonomy (GTDB): domain Bacteria; phylum Bacteroidota; class Bacteroidia; order Chitinophagales; family Chitinophagaceae; genus JJ008. The sequence continues at coordinate 20,172 of JAGQWM010000019.1, forward strand.
AAAATTTCATGCACCATACAAGCTCCATTCCAGAGCAACATATCACGGCCGGTTTGTTTGTTGATATAAGCACCGAGATTTTTATCAGGAGCAAAAATTAAAGGTTGCTCTTTCGGAAAACTTTCAACAATATATTTGGCATTGCTACTCGTACAAATTACATCACTCAATGCTTTGATGCCCGCACTGCAGTTGATATAACTGATGACTTTATGTGCCGGATTTTTTTCTTTAAATTTTTTGAAAACTGGTGGCGGACAACTTTCGCTGAGCGAACAACCGGCTTTTAAATCGGGTAAAACCACTTTCTTATTCGGGTTCAGTATTTTGGCTGTTTCGGCCATAAAATGCACACCGGCAAACACAATCATGTCGGCACCGGTTTTTTCGGCTTGCTGTGCCAGTCCCAAACTATCACCAATATAATCGGCTACATCCTGAATGTCCGGCTCCTGGTAGTAATGGGCCAGCACCACCGCATTCTTTTCTTTTTTTAAATTTTCAATTGCTTTGAATAAATCCAGTGTCGGGTCCAGGTCGATATCGAGATATCCGAGGTTTTTTACATTTTCTTTTTTCTCCTGCAGTGTATTTTTAAAATCATCCATTGGCATCACATCAACATTTTAAGAGGGCAATATTGCAACAAGAAATTTAATTTTCGAAAAGAAATTTTTCTCCCTTTCTTTTAATAGTATTTAATAATTATTATTTATAAACCTTATTATTATTACGGCTGTGTATTCGTGGAAAAATGAAATGCAAAGTTACAGCTTTATTGAAATTCACATTTTTAATACAGCTATCCACATACTGAAATGAAGCGGGTATTTAATTCTACGAGGATTTCCACAGGACTGTGAATTACTCACCTGAAAAACTTTTTGTTGTTGCACAAAAAATAAATTGTGTATATCCGGCTAAAAATTAGTGGAAAAAAGAGCCCCAATAACAATTTCCGCCATTTGTATTTTTTATTGACCGAATATGCCTGTTTCATATCCACGTTTCACAAACGGTTTATCCACAGTAATTTATTGTTACCAACAACCGCTTGGGGATATTTTTTAAAAATAAAAGTCAAAAACGAGTCATAAATGAAGTTTCGGTATCAATATTTTATCACGCAGAAAAACTTATTTTTACGAACCTAATTATTTGAATAGTAAAAACCTTTTGTTATGTACAAACACCTGAAAAAAATTCTACTGAGTGGCTTTTTATTCATTGCAACGCTGGTGCATGCCGGCGATGGTATGTGGTTGCCACAATTATTGGCACAACTGAACGAAAAAGAAATGAAAAGCATGGGCATGAAAATCAGTGCAGCCGATATCTATAATATAAATAAAGGCAGCCTCAAAGATGCTATTGTTAGTTTTGGTGGTTTTTGCACCGGAGAAATCATTTCTTCCAAAGGTTTAATATTAACGAATCACCACTGTGGTTTTAGTTCTATTCAAAATCATTCCACTATTGATCATAATTATATAAGAGATGGTTTTTGGTCACGCAATGAAGCGGAAGAAATGCCTAATAAAGGCTTGTTTGTTACGTTTATCGTCCGGATTGAAGACGTAAGTAAAGCTGTTTTATCCGGCGTTACTTCGTCTATGAGTGAAAAAGAAAGGCAATCCACCATTGATAAAAACATAGCCGCCGTTCAAAAAAATACAAAGCAGGAAGACTACCAGAAAAATTTTGTGAGAGCTTTTTTCAATGGCAATCAATATTTTTTATTTGTTACCGAAACGTATAATGATATTCGATTGGTAGGTGCACCACCTTCTTCCATTGGAAATTTTGGTAAAGACACTGACAACTGGATTTGGCCCCGCCACACCGGCGATTTTTCTATGTTTCGGATTTATGCAGGCAAAGACAATAAACCGGCTGACTATTCTCCGGACAATGTGCCTTACACACCTAAAAAATATTTGTCTATTTCATTGGATGGCGTTGCCAAAAATGATTTTACCATGGTTTTTGGTTTTCCCGGCCGCACCAATGAGTATTTATATTCTGAAGCCGTACGACAAATTGTTGAAATCAACGATCCTGTCAGAATACAAATCCGCGACAAAGCATTGGCTGTGATTGATGCCTTTATGAGAAAAGATGAAAAAATTAAAATTCAATATGCTTCCAAATTTGCGGGTATTAGTAATGCCTGGAAAAAATGGCAGGGCGAAGTGTTGGGGCTTACCAAAACAAAAGCCGTAGCCAAAAAGCAAGCCTATGAAGCGGAGTTTCAAAAAAGAGTGGACAACAATCCTACATGGAAAAAAGCATACGGCTCATTGTTGAATGAATTAGCAGCCGCTTATGAACAATTCGGACCCGTTAGTCGCTCCAGAGATGTTTTTCTCGAAGTATATAGCAAAATTGAACTGTTTGCTATTGTAGCACAAATCAACAATCTGATAAAAGCAGAAGGCCAACAAAATTTTGACGCTACACTCGAAAAAGTAAAAGAAAAATTACAAGACATTTATAAAGATTATAATGCGGAAGTAGATGAGAAACTTTTCGCCACCTTGATGGAGTTCTATTATGAAGACCAAAAAGACCAGGGTTTGCCGAAAGAGTTAACCGATTTTGTTACTTCCAAAGACCAAAATTTTGCAGCCATTGCAGCACATATTTATAAAACAACCACATTGGACCAGGAAGACGTTACGTTGAATGCCTTGAACGATGATCCAAATGGGTTTTTAGAAAAATTTAAAAACGACAACTTATTCGATTTATATAAAGCTTTAATCAATAATTATGTTGCCAATATTGCACCTACTTATAATACTGCCGATGACAGGATTCAGGAATTGCAAAGAACCTATATGAAAGCACAGATGGAAGTTTTCAAAGAAAAAAAATTCTATCCTGATGCCAATAGCACCATGCGGGTTACGTATGGAAAAGTCAATGGCTATGAGCCTAAAGATGCGGTTTGGTATGAGATTTCAACACATTTATCCGGCGTAATGGAAAAATACAAACCCGGTGATTATGAATTTGATGTACCCGAAAAACTCAGGGAATTGTATAAAAACAAAGATTATGGCCCTTATGGCGAAAACGGAAAAATGCCCGTTTGTTTTATCGGTACCAATCATACAACGGGAGGCAATTCCGGTAGTCCGGCACTGGATGCCTATGGCAATCTGATTGGCCTCAATTTCGACCGGGCCTGGGAAGGCACCATGAGCGATATCAATTACGACCCTTCTATCTGTCGCAATATTATGGTCGATATTCGGTATGTACTTTTCCTTGTCGATAAATTTGCCGGTGCCACCCGCCTGATTGATGAAATGAAGCTGGTTCATCCGAAAAAACACTAATTGGAATACATGACTGAACGAGAGGTTAACAGTTGAAATACCTAAGGCGGGAAACAAAAGAAATACAGGGAACTAATTGATTAATTACTCACTATTTTTCCCCAAAAGCCCTATTTTTGCCCGCCCGGATAAACACCGTTCGGACGGGCCCGCCCGTACCGAATGCTCTAGTTGGACGGGACACTCTATAATAAAAAGCTACAGAACTATGTCAATGTCTATAATGCAAACAATCAGAGAGAAAGGTGCGAAAGTCACTGTTGTGCTGATTGCGATTGCCCTGCTTGGTTTCATTTTGACCGATTATTTTTCCGGAAAAGGACGTGGCGGTATGAGGGCCGGCTCCACAACAGTGGGCAAAGTCAATGGAAAATCTATTGATTATAAAAGTTTCAATCAACGGGTTGACCTTATGGAGAGCAATATGCGGCAACAAGGATATCCGGCTTCTGCCGGCTTATCTCAACAAGCCATGGAGCAAACCTGGAATCAGGAAGTAGGCCGCATGGTTTTGTCGCAGGAAATAGACAAACTGGGCATTCAAATCAGTACCAAAGAATTGGGCGATATTTTGTACGGACCCGATGCGCCGGCAGATTTGAAACAACAGTTTACCGATAAAACAACCGGCCAATACAATGCCGTATTAGCCAAACAGAATATTGATGAAATGTTGAAAAAAGGTTCGCAAGAACAAAAAGATAATATCAATAATTATATCAACGACCTGGAAGAACAACGTAAACAGGTAAAATACGTTTCTTTATTGGCCAACAGCGCCAATGTACCTCGCTGGTTTGTAGAAAAACAAAATATTGACGACAGCAAAATCGCTAATGTATCTTTTGTAAAAAGAGTTTATACCAGTATTCCCGATAGCACCATCACCATCAGCGATGCCGACATTCAAAAATATATTGATGCGCATAAACAAGATTTTAAACAAGAAGAAAGCCGTAGTATTCAGTATGTAACTTTTGATGCTTCTCCCAGTGCAGCCGATACATTGGCTACCAAAACAAGTTTGGAGAAATTAATTCCTAAATTTAAAGAAGCTACCGATATCAAACAGTTTTTGGCGGCGCAAGGTGCTATCAACAATTCTTATGATGGATACATTAATGGCAAAACCATTAAGATAGCAGCTAAAGATTCTATTTTCAACACACCGGTAGGCGAAGTATTCGGCCCCTATCTCGATGGCGGCAATTTTGTACTGGCCAAAATGGAAGGCAAACACAGCATGCCGGACACCGTAAAAGTCAGGCACATCCTGGTAGCAACGATGCAGAGCGACCCACAAACAGGCCAATCCTTTCAGGTAAGGGATACCGTACAAGCCAAAAAAAGAATTGATAGCATACAACAAGCGATTCGCAACGGTTCCAATTTTGATTCTTTGGTTGTAAAGCTTTCTGATGATCCGGGCAGCAAAGACAAAGGTGGTGTGTATGATAATGTGTCTTCCGGACAAATGGTGCCGACATTTAATGATTTTATTTTTTTAAATCCGGTAGGTACCAAGGGAATTGTAAAAACAGATTACGGATACCACTACGTGGAAATTCTTTCTCAAAAAGGCGGTGGCATGGGATATAAAATTGCTTACCTGCCTAAAGAAATTATTGCCAGCCAGGAAACGGATAGCAAAGCACAAAACGATGCCAATGCATTTGCCGGTGACAGCCGCAATGCGAAAACATTCGATGAAACCTTCGAAAAAAACTGGAAGCCCAAAGGATATGTAAAAGGCGTTGCTACGGATATTAAAAGAATCAGTGGCGATGTAGCCGGCTTGGGTTATTCCAGACAGTTTGTTAGAAATATTTACGATGCCGACGAAGGCGATGTACTCCGGCCGGAAAGAGTGAATGACAAATATGTTGTGGCCGTTGTTGTAGAAGTACTGAAAGAAGGCACAATGGGTGTAGCCAAAGCCAGGATACAGGTAGAACCAATATTGCGCAACAAAAAGAAAGCGGAAATGTTCAATCAAAAACTGGGCAAGATAACAACATTGGAAGCTGCTTCAGCAGCTTGGGATAATGCACCGATACAAACGGCTGACAGCATTCGCATGTCATCTAAAGCCGGCACTTCTGCATTGTCATTTGAACCAAGGGTAACAGGTGCGGCATTCAATCCGGCCAATACCGGCAAGGTAGTGCCGCAAATATTGGAAGGAATAAGTGCGGTGTATGTACTGCGGGTAGATTCTGTAGGCACAACAGCTGTTCCGAATGCTAACGTAGCGGACCAACGCAAAGCCTTGAGCAACCAAGCCAAACAAATGATTAACAATCCGAATGCACCGGGTTATCCCGTCAATGCATTGCGCAAAGCCGCAAAAATTGTTGACAAAAGATACGAGCATTATTAAAAAAAATTACCAATCAAAACCAACTGCTATCCCATTCTGCCTTCGTGCAGGGTGGGATTTTTCTTTTGCCAATGTCGGAAACACAAAGCAGCCAGATTGATTAATTTTGCGAAGCAAATAATCAAAAGAAAATGAGCGAACCTTTTGTCAATAAAGTGGCCAACAGCGGATTGATAACCATCAACCTGGAAACCTATTTGCCCAAAGATGATATAGCTGTTTTCGATTTGAAGCCTTTTCTTTTTATGGAAATGATTTTAAAAGAAAAAGAATTCAGGGCGGCATTAAAAGAAGCGGATTGGGAAAAGTACAAAGGAAAAAATGTAGCCATTGTTTGCTCCGCCGATGCGGTAATTCCCGTGTGGGCCTATATGTTAGTGACTACTTATCTGCAACCCGTAGCCCAAGACGTTTATCTCGGCGCTGAAAAAGAATTTTATAAAAAACGGTTACTTCAAAATATAGATGCGATAGATATTGCCGACTTTGACGGCCAAAGAATCGTCATAAAAGGCTGTGGCGAAACGCCCATTGAAGAATACGCATATATGGAAATAACGAAGAAATTATTGCCCGTTGCCAAAAGCATTATGTACGGCGAACCTTGCAGCACTGTGCCGGTGTATAAACAAAAAATACAACGTTAGAACCAACCTCTTTTTTTGAACAACCAAATCATGGCTACCGGTATCAACAGCATGAAGGCAACCGCTGCCCAAAACCCATAGTGATTATCAAGAAATGGAATTTTTGTGAAATTCATTCCGAAAATACCACCGATAACAGTAGCCGGCGCCAACAAACAAGTTACAACCGCCATAACTTTCATGACTTCATTCATTCGCAGGTTTACATTATTGATGTGCAGGTCTTGCAAACCAACAACGACGTCGCGGTAGTTTTCAACCAATTCACTGGCTTGTACGATATGATCATACACGTCTTTAAAATATTTGTCATGCCGCTCTTCAAGCAATTTATTTTCACTGCGTAGTAAGACATTAATAACTTCTCGGACCGGTGTAATATTTCTTTTTAGGATGATAAGTTCTTTTCGCAAGTGAGTTATATCTGTAAGCTCTCCCGTATTGCCGCCTGCGGTTACTTCTTCTTCTACGTCTTCAATTCTTTCACCGAGCTTTTCCATGACGGTAAAATAATGGTCCACTATCATGTCTAATAATTTATAACATAAATAATCGACACCTCGTTGCCTGATTTTGCTACCGCTCAATGCCAGTTTTTCCCGGATAGAAGTAAATACATCACGACGCGGATCTTCCTGAAAACTAATGACAACATTTTGCACCACGACAATACTTATTTGTTCTTGTTCTACCGTAAAATTTTTGTCGTTGTAATACAACATGTTTAAGAGACAAAAAATATAACCGTCTTCTTCGTCTATTTTGGGGCGTTGGTTAATGCTCAGAATATCCTCACAAATCAATGAGTGAATGCCATAATGTGCACAAACGGTTTCTACATCTTTTTTGCGAAGCCCGTCAATATTAATCCAGGTGATGTGGTTGTTATCACGGTAATGGAGACAGTCGGAAAGTGAAGTAGATTTTTTTACATCGAGTTCCACTTCGTCGTAGTCGTAAACTGAAACAGAAATTTTTTCCGCCTCTTCTCTTTCCGGTACAACAGTAGGATTGATCAATAAAATTTCCTGGGTTCTTTTGGAAACAAAAGGATTGGGAATTTTCAGGTATTTTAAATATTTGTCGGGACGAAGTCTTTCAAATTTCATAAAAGAAAGTTAGGAAAACTATTTGAGTTGCGGATTTTTATATGAGTTTTTTAATGAAGAGATTTATCAAGAAGTTGTTGATATAATTGTAGGTTATTGGTTTTATAGCCGGCAAATCGTTTCAATTCATTTCCATATTGATTGGTAAATATGACGAGTGGGATAGAAGTAAACCTGAACTGATCCTGAATTTTTTCTAATTGATTATAGGGTAAATGCACTTGTGTCCAACCGGGTTTGTCGGCTTGCAGTGCATTGCGCCAGTTTTCTTCATGCTGATCGATAGAAATGCTAATCATTTTGAAGTTACGGTTTTTATTGGAGGCGGCCAGTTTTTTCAACTCCGGTATTTCTTTTCTGCAGGGAATGCACCAGCTGGCCCAAAAGATGAGCATATTAACTGTGGCTGTTGTATCAATAATATTTTGTTTTTCACCAGAAGGAGTTGTCAAAACAAGGTTCGGTAAAGGGGCGTTATCATCCGGACGAATGGATAAATAAGTTTGAAACTTTTTGCCCACATCAGATTGCCTGATATTTTTTGCAAAAAGAGAAAATAATATTTCTAATTGGTTTTTCGTGTATTGTTCTCTTGAGTCGTAGATGCTTTGTAAATAGAAAAATGAGCCCGGGTTTTGCAGAATTTTTTTACTGAATTCCGCAATTTTTTTTGTTTTGTCGGTTGCATTCAAATTATCAATCCATCCAAAATCTGTAAACTGGTTTTGAAACAAAAGGATTGTTTCCTTGCCTGCAAATATCCGAAGATAGGGTGGTTTACTGTTATCTCCTTCTATATTGATGTGGATAGGTTCCCAATAAAAAACGTCTTTAAAAAATTGATTACTATCTTTCCCAAGTGTAAAATTGCTGAATAAAAAGCGTATTATTTTTTGGCTATCGACATAGTGTATATCGGCCAGAAATGGCGTAGCCGAAGTATTGACTTCTCTTTTAAAAATAAAATGACCATTTGTAATTGTTGTGGAATCAATAGGTGTTTTCCATTGCCGGGCATGGGCAAGATATAATTTGCCATCTGGCACATTTTTTACATGGCCTTCAAGAATTATTTGCTGATTTTTATTGGCATGTTTACAAGATGCTAAAAAAAGAAGCAGGTATAAACAAAAACAGATTCTCATACAACATAAAACTATGAAGAATCTTTTTGTAAGAAAAACAGGAATGTTGGAATTGATATTGTAGAAAAAAAATTTAATTATGTTACAATCTTTCATACAAGGCCCGTAATTTTTTTCGGGTCATTATTTTTTCCCAATCTTTGCCGAGTGCATTTTCCCAAAGGGGTTTCATGCCGAGAGAAACATCCATCATTTTTTCAAAATCTTCTTCTTTCAATCCACTGCAAATGCCACCGGGAATGTCCACTTTATTTTTATCTACCATTTGTTTAAATTCCCGAACGCCTTCAGGGTAAAATTCTTCAAGGTGGTTCATCACAATACAATTACCAATGCCATGCCTTGTGCCTAACAAATAACTTAACCCATAACTGACCGCATGTGCCACACCGACTTGCGAATATGCAATACTCATACCACCGGCATAAGAAGCCATCATTAATTTTTCATCACTGATTTCATTCCACTCCTCTTGTTGTAAAAAAACTTCCCTGCACAATTGCAAAGCTTTATCGCCATAGCTTTTACTGAATTCATTGAGATAAGTTCCTTCTAAGCTTTCTATACAATGTATGTAACAATCCATACCGGTATAAAAACGTTGATTGACCGGCGCATCGGCAATGAGTTCGGGGTCGAGAACAATTTGATCGAAAGGGGTGAAATCAGAATTCATACCCAGTTTTTTTGTGGGCCCGGTGAGTACAGTTGTCCGGGAAACTTCTGCTCCTGTTCCACTCAAAGTGGGAATACCGACTTTATACACACCGGGATTTTTGACAAGGTCCCAACCCTGGTAATCGGCCGAAGAACCCGGATTGTTCATCATCAAGGCAACGGCTTTGGCCAAATCCATAGCAGAACCACCGCCGATACCTACAATTCCACTTATACTGCCAAATTCATCTTTTAATTCCTGTGCCAATTTATCTACATAAGAAGTTTTGGGTTCAGTAGAAACATCTGCAAAAATCAATTTATCATTGCCACTCAGTGGAATGCGGGAAGCAAATGGTTTTCCTTCGAAAAAATGATCAACCAAAAAAACCATCGGGCAATTTTTTTGCCGATGTGGTAATAATATTTCCGATAGCTGATTAAATGAACCACGGCCATACACTACATAACCAATCATTTTAAAATTTCTGAACTGCATATATTTTCTAAATTTTATTTATATCAACTTCGCCGCTCGTTTCAAATCTTCCGGTGTATCTATTTCAACTCCCATATACGACACTTCAACCATGCGAATGACAACGCCATTTTCAAGGTAACGAAGACACTCTATTTTTTCGGCATTTTCCAGCGGCGTTGCCGGCCAACGTGTAAAATTTAATAAAGCTTCTCGGCGAAAAGCATACACACCGATATGTTCGTAATATTTTAATGCCGGCGATTTTACCCTGGGATAAGGTACAACACTTCGACTGAAATACAACGCATTGTTGTTTTTGTCAACAATTACTTTTACAAAATTCGGGTCTTCAATTTCTTCGGGTGATGTCAATTCCTGCATTAATGAAGCGACTTCAACCGTGGCGTCTGCAAATTCGGCCAATAATTTTTCGAGTGAATCTTTTTTGACAAATGGTTCATCGCCTTGCACATTCACAATGATGTCTGTTTCAATATTTGCTGCGGCTTCTGCTATTCTGTCGCTGCCACTTTCATGTTCTTTCTGACTCATAACGGCATGCCCGTCTGCATTTTGTATCGTCAATAAAATTTCTTCGCTGTCGGTTACAACCATTACATCATCAAACAACCCGGTAGCTACTGTTGCTTCATAGGTGTGTAAAATCACAGGTTTATTTCCCAGTAGTTGCATCAACTTGCCTGGAAATCTTGTAGCGGCATATCTTGCCGGAATCATTGCCGTTGTTTTCATTTTTTGTATTTATACACCTGAGCCAAAAGAAATGACCAACTGATTATCGATGGTAAATAATTGCAACATATAGTAAGCGCCGTCTTCATATTCTATGTCAATTTTTTTGTACCAGGGATTGTCACCAAACATTTCCTTGTCAACTTTTATTGTAAATTCTTTTTCGTCACGAGTCGTTTTCACATCTTTATTCGGAAACGCATCATTTTCGCCAATGGCATTGCTGAATTCAGGAATGAGGCGCAATAAAAGAAATCCCTGCTGAATAGAAAAACCCGGTAAAAAATAAATATCGGCGCCATATTCATAACCGGAATTGTGTTGCCACTCTGCACCGTTTTCATACAATTGCTTACTGATTTGCCAGCCATTTTCTTCCATTAGGTTGGTATTCATTTCTCTTACGGTCAATTTTTTACCAAAAGGTTTTGTTACCTGTTTTAAATAATCGCCGAATTCTTTTACCGTAGCCAATTCAGGAACTTCCCAGGGAATCAAATACGAATCTAAAATATATCCCGACTTATCCTTGTACGTTACTTTTTGCCAAAAGCCCATCATGTTTTCAGATACGAAGGATTTTAATTCTTCATTTTCATTTTTAATTTCTATTGCCGAGCCATAGGGAATAATGTCCACAACATCGGCTTTGATAGACGGGCTTGTTCGCATATTCAAACCCGATTTGGCCACGACGTACAGCTTTCCGAATTGTTGGGAAAACGCCATGACAGAGAATAAAAGGAAAGGAAATAGGATAAGTTTTTTCATCGTTTAAGGTTTTTGTGGTGAATTGTTTGATTCCAAAGGTTGAAAAGGTTTTTTCATAAGGGCCATAAAATCTTCATCTTTTTCATTGGGATAATATTTATCAAGTCCATATTTTATATGACGGATATCTAATTTTTTAAAAGTGCCAAACAACCGATCCCAAATGGAAAGTACTGCGCCGTAATTGCTATCGGTATAAGGTTGTTGATAATGATGATGCACCTTATGCATATTGGGCGAAACAAGAATATAACTTAGTATTTTATCCAAATGTTTAGGCATATTGACGTTGGCATGTGTAAATGCGGTTGCCAGCACCAGGAAAGTTTGGTAAATCATAACACCGTACATAGGCGCACCGGCTACAAAAATTAACAACATAAAAAATATACCACGCAAAATACTATCGCCGGGATGATGCCGCAATCCGGTGGTTACATCTACACTATTATCGGAATGGTGAATCAAGTGAAAACGCCAAAGTGGTTTTACTTTGTGCATTATCCAATGAACGAGCCAACTGCTGAAGTCCAAGGCCAGGAAAGAAATCAAAATGATAAAAAACAAATCGGCATGTAACCAGAATATGAGCCCGAAAGAACGTTGTTGGCACCAATCTGCAATCCACACTATTAAAAAAGCCAGTAAAGTATGAATGATAAGATGAAGAACCGTAAAACCAAAATTGACCGAGGCGTGCCGCCATTTATTTTTTTTGTATCGAAGTGGATACAAAGGAATGGCGCCTTCTATAATCCAGAAAATTAATAAACCGCCAACAAGAAAAGCCATCCGCTCGGCCGGCCGGTGTTCCAATGTTTGAAAATATTCTACAAAACGATGCCACATATATAATGGGATTAAAAAAATAAATCTCTCTTAAAGATAAGAGAGATTTAGTAAAAAATTTTTAGCACCGCTTTGGCTTACTGGTTCAGCATCAAGGGCATCACCAACATGAGCAAATCTTCGCTTTCTTCTTTTTCAGTTGGTTTGATAATGCCGGCTTTGGTCGGTGTCGAAAGTTCCATCACCACTTCTTCACTATCAGCGGCATTGAGCATTTCAATCAAAAAACGGGCATTGAAGGCAATCGTCAAATCTTCGCCATCATATTGGCAGCTCATTCTTTCGTTTCCTTCAAAACTAAAATCTACGTCTTGTGTAGCCAATTGCAATTCGCTACCCGAAATATTTAATACAACCTGGTTGGTACTTTTATTGCTAAACACATTCACCCGGCGCAATGCATTTTGAAAATCAGCTTTGCTGAGGGTGAGTTTGTAAGGATTGTCGGTGGGAATAACCACTTTGTAATCCGGGAACCTTGCATCTATCAGGCGGCAACTCATTTGCGTAGTACCGTGTGTGACAAAGAGATAATTATCATTATAGCTCAATTCTATTTCTTCATCGGTAAATGGAATGGCCGATTTTAATAATGTCAATGGTTTACGAGGCGCAATGAAAGAATCTTTCTTCGGACAGTTTATATCACTCCGCTGATACCGCACCAAGCGATGTGCATCTGTGGCTACAGTAAGCATACCATTTTTATCCAGTTCAAAAAATACACCGTTCATCGCCGGATGTAAATCATTGTTACTGGCTGCAAATAAAGTTTTGTTGATGGCTGTTACCAATGCCGATGCCGGCATTTTAAATGAAGTGGTTTCATCGGCGGCAGGTTCTTTGGGAAAATTATCCGGATTTTCGCCCATGACTTTATACTTTCCATTATCACTGGTAATTTCAATCCCAAAATTTTTATCGATAGAAAATGTCAATGGTTGCTCGGGTATATTTTTCAACGAGTCCAATAATACTTTTGAGGGCACACAGACTTTCCCGGAATCTTTGGCTTCAATGTCGAGCTGTACCCGCATTACAGTTTCGAGGTCGGTGGCTACCACGGTCAATTTATTTTTCTCCACTTCAAATAAAAAATCTTCCAGGATGGGTAAAACCGTGTTGGTGTTGATAACACCGGAAATATGTTGCAATTGTTTTAATAAACTGGCAGAAGAAGCTATAAATTTCATCGTCGATTAGTTTGTGGCGAAACTACGATTTTTTGATTCACAAAACACCCTTCGTTTTTAGGATTTTAAACTTCGTGTCTATAGCCGAATGGAAAGAAATTGCTGTATGAAGGCCATGAACGGGATGGTCTTAGTAACTTGCTTATTCCGGGCTATTTTCCGGGAGGGAAAGTGAAAATGAAACTTACCATTTCAAGTCGTTGTAGCCAAAAATGAGCCGAAATATCCGTGTATATGTTTAAAAAATCGCTTACAAAAGAGCAGGCACTACAAAAACTAAAACAATACTGTGCTTACCAGGAGCGAAGCCACTACGACGTCAGCTCAAAACTTTACGACCTTGGTGTGTGGAAAAAAGACCATGATGAAATCATCGCCGCATTGATAGAGGAAGATTACCTGAATGAAGAAAGATTTGCCATCGCTTTTGCCGGAGGCAAATTCAGGATAAAAAAATGGGGCAAAGAAAAAATAAAACAAGCCTTGAAGCAGAAACATGTCAGCGATTATTGTATCAAAAAAGCAATGCGTGAAATTGATGATGCAGATTATTGGGAAACATTGCAAAAACTGTTTCAAGAAAAATACGCCGCACTCAGCGACAAACAATACCTTGTTCGTAAGAAAAGAACAATGGACTACCTGCGAGCCAAGGGGTATGAATATTCATTGATTCATCAATTGCTTAATGAAAAAAAATAAATTACCTCTTCGAAAGTGTAATTTTACGGCAGGAGAACAACATGAAAAATTTAAGAGTTACAATTATACAAACCGATATTGCCTGGGAAGATAAAACGGCGAACCTGCAACTTTTACAATCTAAAATTGACAATATACAGGAGCCAACCGAACTTGTTATTTTACCCGAAATGTTCAATACCGGTTTTAGCATGCAGCCGGCACCGCTGGCAGAAACTATGGATGGGGAAACGATTCAGTGGATGAAAAAAATAGCAAAAGCAAAAAAAATTATTTTGACCGGCAGCCTTATTATCAAAGAAGGTGATGACTATTTTAACCGACTCATTTGGATGTTGCCGACAGGCGAAATGGGCATCTATGACAAAAGACACCGCTTTGCTTTTGCAGGCGAAGACCGTCAATTTGCCGCGGGCCGGAAAAAATTAATTGCATCAGCCAATGGTTGGAAAATAAATGTACAGGTTTGCTATGACCTGCGTTTTCCCGTTTGGGCAAGACAAATGCCGGCAGATAATTACTACGATGTATTGATTTATGTGGCCAGTTGGCCCGAAAAAAGAATCCATGCCTGGAAAACACTACTGCAAGCCAGGGCTATCGAAAACCAATGTTATGTAATTGGTGTCAACCGTGTGGGCAAAGACGGCAACGATATTTACTATAATGGAGAAAGCATGATTGTAGATCCGCTCGGCGAAATTTTATATAATCAACAAGACCGGGAAGATGTGTTTACCACTTCGTTGGATAAAGAACACTTAGCACAAATCAGGAATCGGTTTCCTTTTTTGAAAGATGCAGATAATTTTAAAATTTTATAAATAAAAAGCGGCTACTCTTTATTTTCTTGTCTATCCTTATTGATCAATTCCAGTGCCTTTTTCAATTTATAATCAACACCATTTTTTACGGCCTGCACAGTTGGTGGTGTATAAATTTCGGGTTGCACACCCAAACCATTTTTGGGCGTTTCTTTATTGATGACCAACCTGAATAGTGGCAGCCGAAACTGAATTCCCGTTTCCGGCAGTTTGGCATAAGGAATCAACCAGGCGGTATTGCCATAAGCTCCGCCACCGGTTTCTTCGCCTATTACAGTTACATTTTTTTGTGGCAGAATGGTACTGATAAACAATGTTGTGGCAGAAAAAGAATTGCCACCGGAAAGCACATACACTTTACCGTTATAGTGATTTTTCTTTATGGGATTGAAAAAATGCCTTTCGAAAAATCCAAAATGATAGTAACCATCTTTTTTCTTTTTGGTAAAGAAAAACAGGAAAAGTTTATTCCAAAATTGGTTTTTGATATAGCGTTGGTATTTTTTTCCTTTTTTAATGGCATACAATGAATCGGCTATTTTGAATGGTTCATCAGCAATATAACGGCTCAGGTAAGTAGAATTACCAACACTGCCACCACCGTTTCTTCTTACATCAATAATCAAATGTTTGATAGAATGTTTTTGTAAAGTGCGAAAAGAATTTCTGAAAAATTGCCGCAGATTATAGCCTTTGGCAAAGGAAGATAAATCCATCATGGCCGTGTGGGTAACGGTATCTATTTTCAACAATCGCACAAAATCGGCCGCCCGCTGCCTTATTTCTTTCTTTGAAGGATGTGGTATTGAAGGCCTGAAACTTCGGTTGCCTTTTCTATTGGCCGTGTCTTTTGCAGGAAAATAAGCCGGCACTTCAATCGCCTTTGCTATTTGATTCGAATCTAAATATCCAATTTCATATTCATTGGATTTACCAAAAATATATGAGTATAAGCTACCGAAATATCCCTGATTACTCAGCGTTTGGTATTTGTGCGTTTGGTTATAGCCATCGGATGAAATATATTGAAATAAGGAATCATTGATGGCAGATAATTTTTTCCCATTGATGGAAGTAATAACGATGCCCGGTGTTAACGTACTGTCATTTCGGTTAAGGTTTGCCGTTACTACGGCCGTATCTTTCCATAATTTCAAGCTCAAGGGGAACAGGCGTTTTATTTTTGCCGTGTCTCGGTATTTATTCCAAGCTTTGGAAGAGCGGACTGAGGTATGGCCACAATCGATTTTAGCCGTAACGTAGGTGAGAATTTTTTTAAAAGCCGGCTCGGTCAGCGAGTCTTTTAATTGCTGTTTTCCCCAATTAAAATAATAATCCATGCTATCCCTGGATGTGTACCAATACAATCCGGGATGAAATTCTTCCAACAAAGTCTGGTATATCGTAAAATCTTTTTGTAATTGCGAAGGTGAATAACGATGCTTGGGCGAAAATGAAGATTTGCTTGCGGCACAACCGCTAAGTATGGAAATCAACAAAATGCAGGTAAGGTTTCGCCTCATATTCTTATTAATAGCCGACTCAATAACGGCGTCAATTTATTGTAAATGATTCCAGCCCTGGGCAGTTATTTTATGTGTGTTACCACCCTTGGTTTGTATATGTGCACCTTCTTCTACAGAAGTCATATACCCAATCACACTTATCTGTTCATTGAATGTTATTTTATCATACTCCGCTTGTGGCAATGTAAATAACAATTCATAATCTTCACCACCACTTAACGCACAAGCCGTTGGGTCTATTTCAAATTTATATGCCGCTTGTTTCATTTCTTCCGAAATTGGTATTTTTTCTTCGTACAACATACAACCCAGTTGACTGTCTTCGCAGAGATGCAGGATTTCGGAACTCAATCCATCGCTGACATCAATCATGGCCGAAGGCACAATATTTTCTTTTTCAAAAAACTGAATTATATCTGCCCGTGCTTCGGGTTTCAACAAACGGCCGATGACGTAGGATTCTCCTTCCAGGTCGGGTTGCACTTGCGGGCTTTCCATGAAAATCTTTTTTTCTCTTTCCAAAAACAACAAACCCACATAAGCGGCTCCGAGGTCGCCGCTGACGCACAATAAATCGCCTTTTTGCGCAGTACTTCTTTTGACAAATTTATCCGGCGCTACTTCGCCAACGGCGGTGATGGAAATAATAAAACCTTTTTGAGAAGAAGTGGTATCGCCACCCACGAGGTCAACACCATATTTTTTGCAAGCGGCATAGACGCCTTCGTAAAATTCATCCAACGCTTCGAGGCTGAAACGATTGCTTATGCCAAGACTAATAGTGATTTGCGTAGGTATTGCATTCATCGCATATACATCGCTGAGGTTCACAATCACACTTTTGTATCCCAGATGTTTTAAAGGTGTGTACACCAAATCAAAGTGTACGCCTTCAATCAATAAATCTGTTGTTACGACAGTTTGTTTTCCAAAATGATCAATAACGGCGGCATCATCGCCCACACCTAACAAGGAAGAAGCATTTTGAATTTCAATATTTTTGGTAAGATGTTTTATCAGTGCAAACTCTCCCAGTTCTGCAATTTCTGTTCTTTTTTCACGATTCATGTACGCAATGCTTTTGATGAATACAGCGGCTAAGGCTGCAAGTTATTGTAAATCTTTTTGACCATTGATAATCCCAAGCATTTCATCATGTATATGCCCGTTTGTGGCCAATACTTTATGTTGATAAATGGAAAAATTTTCTCCTTTGAAATCGGTAATTTTTCCTCCGGCTTCTTGCACTATTAATGAACCGGCAGCACTGTCCCAAGGCTCCAGTTTGTGCTCAAAAAAACCATCTAATTTGCCTGCTGCTACCCAACAAAGATCAATGGCAGCTGAACCCAATCGCCGTACCGGCACACCTTTGCGGACAAATCTTTCAAACATTTCCAAGGGGCCATTGGGTTCGTTGATATAGATATAAGGAAACCCCGTTACCAGGCAGGCGTGAATGGCCTTTTTTTCTTCGCTGACATGAATGGGCCGGCTGTTCAACGTAGCACCTTTCCCCTTTTCGGCCATAAAAAATTCATTGAGATGTGGATTGAAAACGGCTGCTAAAATGATTTCACCCTTATTTTCAATACCGATTGACACACAATTCAATGGAATACCGTGGGCAAAATTGACAGTGCCGTCAATGGGGTCGATTATCCATTTATACGTCGAATCCTGAATCATTTCTCCCGACTCTTCTGCCAGAATTTGATGCGCCGGAAATTTTTCTTTGATAATGCCCAAAATGGCTTTTTCGGCGGCAAAATCTGCTTCAGTAACAAGGTTGTTGATGCCTTCTTTATTGTGAATGGCAAAATCACGGTTACAATAGCGAAGAATTTCAGCAGCACCGGCACGAGCCGCCGCTATCATTGTCTCTTTGAGCATAAACAAAGATAATAAAGCACCAAGCCGCAAATGAAATAAATAACTATTTTATGGTAGCTGTAACAGAACTATTATTTTTGAGCAAATCAACAAAACCTTTTCCTGCAGGCTTCGAAATGAAATTATCGGTTATCATAGTAAATTATAACGTAAAACTTTTCCTGGAGCAATGTCTTTATTCGGTACAAAAAGCCATTCGGGATTTGGCGGCTGAAATAATAGTCATTGACAACCATTCCACCGATAACAGCCTGGCCTACCTGCAACCCAAATTTCCGCAGGTTCATTTTATTACCAACGGGCAAAATGTTGGTTTTGGCAAAGCCTGCAACCAGGGATTTCAAATAGCAAAAGGTGAGTATATTCTTTTTTTAAATCCGGATACAATTGTTCCGGAAGATTGTTTTCATGCCTGTATTAATTTTTTAGCTTCAAAAAAAGATGCCGGTGCTTTGGGTATCAAAATGCTCGATGGCAAAGGAAGATTTTTAAAAGAATCGAAACGTTCATTTCCATCGCCGGCTACTTCTTTGTATAAATTATTTGGCCTGGCAAAATTATTTCCACATCATAAAAAGTTTTCAAAATACCACCTTGGTTATTTAGATGAAGATGAAAATAATGAAGTAGATGTGTTGGCCGGTGCATTTATGATGGTAAAAAAAGAGGTATTGGATAAAGTGGGTTGTTTCGACGAAACATTTTTTATGTATGGCGAAGATGTGGACCTGAGTTACCGCATACAAAAAGCCGGGTATAAAAACTATTATTTTGCCGGCAGCCGGATTGTACATTTCAAAGGTGAAAGCACCCGGAAAGGCAGCATGAATTATGTCAGAATGTTTTACCAGGCGATGAGCCTTTTTGTACGGAAACACTATAGTGGCAGCAAAGCCGGTATTTATAATTTTTTAATTCATGTAGCCATTTGGTTTCGGGCCAGCTTGTCGGCCATTGGCACTTTTGTTCGCAGGATTGGATTGCCGATTTTGGATGCAGGGCTTATTTTATTGGCTTTCTGGCTCATGAAAAACATCTGGAACAATTATATCCGGCCGGAAGTGTATTACGAAAACAAAATTTTATGGATTGTCTTTCCGGCCTATTCGGTATTTTATTTACTGGCTGCTTATTATGCCGGGTTGTACGACCGATGGTATAAAAGAACGGAGTTGTTTCGATCTACATTGGTTGCCACGATTGTTTTGCTGGCCGCTTATGCCATGCTTCCTGAGCAATATCGTTTTTCAAGAGCCATTATATTATTTGGTTCTGTATTGGCATTTCTTTTTTTGAGTGTATTCCGGTGGTTGTTGATTCAATTAAAAGTATTGCAAAGCAAAAAAGATAAATATCCGCAGACAGTCATTGTGGGTACAATGCAGGAGTTTGCAGAAACGAAAACCTTATTACAAGATGCGGGGTTAAAACAAAAAGTGTTGGGAAGAATTTCCCTGCAGGACAACGAACCCGAAGCCATTGGTTTTTTAAAAGATATTCGTTTGCTGTCAACAAGCATTCCTTTTCGAGAGATTATTTTTTGTGCCGGCCAGCTCAGTTACGCCGACATTATACAAACGATGAAAATAATTCCCGCAGCTGTCAGCATCAAAATTCATGCTTGGGGAACAACGAGTATTGTCAGTAGCGATTCCAAAGATGTAAGCGGCGAAGCGGTGTCAAAAGAAAATGGCTTCAAACTATCGGACCCGTATAACCGAAGATTGAAAAGGCTGATAGATGTATCAATTGCAATTGTAGGCTTGCTAACTTTTCCGCTTCATTTTTTCTTTGTCAAAAAGCCGTTTTCATTTTTTGGGAATTGTTTTCAAATATTATTGGCACAAAAAACATGGATTGGTTATGCTACGCCCGAAAAAAATCTTCCGTCCGTTCGCAAAGCGGTGATAGCGAATAATGGTATTCCCGCTGCCTGGCAACAACCGCTGCCGGAAGAAAGTTTGCAAATGGTGGATTATTGGTATGCCCGGGATTACGAACCCATGGATGATGTAAAATTAATTTGGAAAATGTACAGGCGGTTAGGTGAATAATTCCTGAAAAATTAATTTACTCTATGGATTCAAAAAATACATTTTGTAACTTTAAGACTTACAAGTAATCACTTCATGGCGAATATTATAGATATTAAAATACCGAGAGCTATTGCCGCTGCTTTGCGCATTCCACCAAACAGTCCTCGCCGGCAGCAAATTAAAGTACTGAAAAAATTATTGCGCAAGGCCCGGTTTACTTCTTTTGGCCAGGAGTATCGCTTCGATGATATTTTGCTTAGCAAACATCCCGGAAAAAAATTTCAGGAATTAGTACCGGTACATGATTATAATAAAATCTATAACGAATGGTGGCAACAAACGCTGGAAGGCGTACCCGATGTAACCTGGCCGGGAAAAATAAAATATTATGCCTTGAGTTCGGGCACCTCGGAAGCTGCCAGCAAATACATTCCCATAACCAAAGATTTATTAAGAAGTAATACCATCAATTATTTGCGTCAGCTATTAAGCTTAATCCGCTACGAAGAAGCCAATAAAAAAGCCATGCGTAAAGGATTTTTAATGTTGGGTGGCGCTACCGATTTGCAAAGAGGCAAAGCCGGTTGGTTTGCAGGCGACCTGAGTGGTATCCTGGCTCGCAAACGCCCTATTTGGTTTCAGACTTTTTATAAACCCGGTGGCCGCATTGCTGCCATTACTGATTGGAATCAAAAACTTACAGAGATTGTAGAACATGCCAAGGAATGGGATATCGGTTACATCGTAGGTGTGCCGGCCTGGTGTCAAATGTGTATGGAAATGGTGATTGAGCATTACAAACTGAACAACATCCATGAAATATGGCCCAACTTTAGTTTTTTCGTTCATGGTGGCGTTTCATTTGAACCGTATAAAAAAGGATTTGAAAAACTATTGGGCAAACCCATTGTCTATATCGAAAACTATTTATCAAGCGAAGGATTTGTAGGATACAAAACGAGAGAAAATGCCAAAGGCATGCAACTCATTTTAAACAATAATATATTTTTTGAATTTGTTCCTTTCAATGATCAGAATTTTGACCGTGATGGCAATATCATTGCGCAGCCGGAAGCCAAAATGATTCACGAAGTAAAAGAAGGCGTTGAATATGCACTTTTGATGAGTACCAATGCCGGCTCCTGGCGTTATTTACTTGGCGATACCATTCGCTTTGTTGACCTCGAAAAATGCGAAGTGGCCATAACCGGACGTACCAAACATTTTTTGAGCCTCGTAGGCGAA
>JAGQWM010000001.1 GCA_020437365.1 Chitinophagaceae bacterium
ATAAATATGGAATTAATTATTCAGCCTACAGACAGTACAGATCAATACAGTTGGCAGTTGGTTTATGGTTCCAAAGACTATGATTTTCGTCCGTATATTTTAAAACCCATTGATAAAGAGGCGGGCCATTGGGTCATTGATGAATTGAGTGGCATTGTGCTGGATCAATATTGGCTGGGCCAAAAATTCAGTGGTGCTTTTACCGTACAAAAATCTACCATCATCAATTCCTATTGGATGGTACAGGATAGTTTGTTTGTTGAGTTTTATAATATCGGCGCTACATCACTCCACACAACCGGCAAGGGAACAGAGGACGTTCCTTTTGTTGATAGTTATTTTTTGGGCAGTTATCAAAAAGCTGTGTTAGGAAAAGAAAACTAATTATTGAATTGTCGGTATCATGCCCCGAATACCCATATCCTGTACGGTTTCTCCTTTCGACGGCTCCCATTTACCATCGGCTACTACTTCGTTCCATTCAAAACTCTTATTGGTACTCAGCGATACTTCAATAACAATATCTTCTGTTTCAATACCCGTAATGGTTAGTTTGCCTGGTTTAAAAGCTGCCGTAACTACACAGGAACCTGCCGGGATGGGCGAGGTAGCAAAAAGCGGGTTGGGTACCGTAGTAGCACCGGGTGGGGCCTGCCCGGAAGTAATGAAAGGAAAATTCACGCCGTTATAATTAATATCAGTTTCGAAACCCCAGAAGCCCTGCAATTTATTAGCATTGATAAGCAGGCTTTGGTTATTGATTGTTAATGTGTTGATATACGTATTGAAACCGATAAAACCGGCAATGGTTCCGGGAAATTCCTGTTTGACCGGAATGCCGGCCACAACAGTGTCTATATAAAATTTTACATCTGCATTCTGATACGATAAGGACATACGCAGCCATTCATAACTGCCCGGCCTAATGCTGGTAATTGGAATTTTGCAAAACACTTCGCCGTTTCCGGCAAAATTGGATTGGGCAAAGTTGATTGCCTTTTCGCCACCGGCGGTAGTTTCCGGCGATTGATACACAATGTCACCCGTGCCGAGAGCCGTCAATGCCGAAGGCGCCAGTTCAATATAATGTGCACTCATGGAATTGAACACAGGATTTTGTGCTCCATGGCCCGCCGCTACCGTTGCCGGTTGGCCAATATTATCTAATCGAACCTGGTTCGAATCGAATTTGAATTTAATTACAAGATTGGCGGTAGAAATATCGGTAACACCTTTTTGGCAACCTGTTAAACACCAGGCGGTGAATAGAATACAACAGAAAAAATAAATAGTACGCATAACGATATATAAGAACGAAAATTAAAGTAAAAAATTATACGTGTTGCTAATTGTTAGAAGAAATTTTTACAATCATCATTCAGCATCCTGCAAAGTCCAGATTAAGGCTTTTTCCTTAGTAGCTCTGAAGATGGTATTGTGTTTTTCTTTCGGTTCGTTTTCATATAGCCAGGAAAGATTGTTGGGAGCAATGCTTCGCAAAATTGCAGCCAATCGGATAGTGTATTGGGCAATATCTTTTGCACTTGAACCTGCAAACCAAAGTTTTATTTTTTTCGATGGAAATGTAGCCAAAAGGGAATCGGCTTTGCTGACCAGGAAGTGATTGTTCCACCATAAAGAAGGGTCCATAGCTATATAAAAATCAAACGCATCGGGATGGATAAAAAAAGTTTCCATCACAAAAAGCCCTGCCAGCGATTCGCCTATGATTCCTTTTTTATTTTTTGTTCTGTATTTTTTATTGATAACCGGTATCAACTCGTCGGTGATAAATGCCCTGAAATTTTTGGCGCCGTCTGTTAAAGGGCAAAACTGTTTATCGTAAGCAGCAGTGGAAAACCCGGTTAAATCTCGGCCTCGTTCTGTATTTTCAATTCCTACAAGAATGTATGGTGGAATTTTATTTGCTGCAATCAATTTCGCCAGGGTATTAGCGATGTGTGGAAAATCTTCACGCAAACCGCCGTCAGGCATATATAATACCGGAAAGCTATCTGTCGATTGCTTGTATTCCGGTGGAGTCCATACATTGATCATCCGGTTTTCCTGTACAAACCTTGAATCGATTTGCAAACTATCATGTGGAGGAATCGGATCATTGTAAGCAATTGTTTGATGATGGCAACTAATCAGTGTAATAAAGGAGAAAAAAACAAAAAATAATCTGTACATGAAAAAAGTATTTTAAAAATTTGAAAATACTGATTTTCAAGTACCCAACAATTATCCGGCCATCAAAATTTCCTTTAGGACAACCGCCTGGTTGTATTGTTCATTTTTGGCTCCGTATAATAAACAAAGATTTTCTTTGGCAGCTATCTTTTTCAATCGTTGAATGGTAGCCGACTGTCCGGCCAGTTCCTTACTGTATTTTTTTTTGAAAACGGCAAAACGATCTTCCTCGTGATTGAACCATTTTCTTAGTGCTGTAGAAGGAGCAATGTCTTTATTCCATTCGTCGAGCTTTGCTTTTTCTTTTGTCATGCCTCTTGGCCAAACACGGTCAATTAAAATTCGGTAACCATCATCGGGAGCGGCGTTTTCATAAATACGTTTGATATGTATTTTTTTAGCCATGATTCATTTCATTTTTAGCCTTTATAAAGATACTGCAAAATGAAATGTGGTTGTATATTGCAATGTTGAATCAATAATTTTGGAAAAATAATTCGTTTGTATTGGGATGAATACCGTTTTATATGATTTTTTTACAGCCGACCATCGAAGAATAGAAGCTTTATTGGAAAAAGCAACACAACAACCCGATGAAATTGACAGGGAACTTTATCATCAATTCAGGATAGGATTGTTGAAGCATATCAAAATGGAAGAACGTATTCTTTTTCCGGCGGCCAAAAAAGCAAACGGCGGCATTGATTTGCCTTTGCAAGCCCGGCTGAAAAAAGACCATGGTGCATTAACGGCTTTATTGGTTGTTTCGCCCAATGCGGGCATTATAAAAATTTTGCGCCACATCCTCGAATTACACGATGAGCTGGAAGAAAAAGAAGGCGGTATGTATGAAGCCTGTGCCGCATTGACGCAGGCGGAAACTGCTACATTAATATCGGCTTTGCAACACACCAAAGAAGTGCCGGTGCATCCACATAATGATGATGCCATTGCTTTGCAATCTGCCAAAAATGCCCTGCAAAGAGCCGGTTATGATTTTGAACAATTGTTGAAGGAGTGAAAAAAAGAAGAAAGTAGATGATTCAGTAAAAGTTTTAGTCGTAATCTATTTCTGAATTTATTATTGCACTATCAGCGTTCCAATCTATCTCTCAACAATTATCTTTGCTTCAAATAATGATGACTAATGAAAAAAGTTTTTTTGTTTTCCGGCGTTTTGTTTTTATTCCTTGCCTGCGGCCGTGATAATGTGAAAGAAGATAAAAGCCTGGCAAAATATTTTACAGATAATCATGTCAATGGTTGCTTTGCTTTGTTGGATAATGGTACAGGAAGATTTACCGTGCACAACTTAGCAATGTACCGCGACAGTAATTACCTGCCGGCTTCTACTTTCAAAATTGTGAATTCATTAATCGGTTTACAAACCGGTGTCATCACCAACGACAGCATGGTTATTAAATGGGATGGCATCAAAAGAAGGCCGGCCTGGGATAAAGACCTGACTATGTATGAAGCGTTCCGGGTGTCTGCCGTTCCTTATTACCAGGAAGTTGCCCGCCGCATCGGTACCCAACAAATGCAGTTTTGGCTCGACTCTTTGCAATATGGTAATAAAGTGATTTCGAAAATCGATAGCTTCTGGCTCGATAATAGTTTGAAAATTACAGCCGATGAAGAACTGGGCCTGGTCAAAAAATTGTATTTCGACCAATTGCCTTTTTTCAAATCATACCAGGAAATGGTAAAACGTACCATGTTGTTTGAGAATAATACGAACTACCGCTTGAGTTATAAAACCGGTTGGGCCTATCTCGAAAATGGCAATAATATTGGCTGGATGGTCGGCTGGATTGAAGAAAACCAACATCCTTATTTCTTTGTGTTGAATGTACAATCCGCAAATAAAAATATTGACATGCCGGCCGTCAGAATGAAAGTTTTACGAGGTATTTTAAAAGAATTGGGTTTTTTTAACGGGAAAAAATAAAAAATAGTTTCTCGCTTTTGTAGATTTATATGACCGGCGGCAATTATTGCCCGGTTTTTGTAATAGTAAGTAAAAAACTTTTTTGCACCTGCAATTTCAATATCAACATTATGCCTGGTTATTGACCGGCGTTATCTTTTTCATCATCCTTTTTGTATTTATCCTGCAATGGAAACGAAAAGTAACCCGCCGCATCGGCGATGAAAAACTGGTAAATGCGTTGGTGAAAGAGTATTCTTCGCGGAAGTTTTTTTTGAAATTTTTCTTGTTAGTATTTTGTTTTGTTCTCGGTGTTGCAGCCGTTATGAATCTACGCAAGCCCGGTGGCGAATCGCCTACAGAACGCAAAGGGATTGATTTGGCCATCGCCTTAGACGTTAGTAAAAGTATGTTGGCCACTGACCTGGCACCCAGCCGCATTGAAAGAGCCAAACATTTTATCAACCGATTGATAGAAACGATGCCCAATGATAGAATTGCATTGATTGTTTTTGCGGGCAATGCTTATTTACAAATGCCATTGACGATTGATCATGGTGCAGCCACATTATTTGTGTCGGCAGCAGCGCCGGGCAATATTCCCAATCAGGGAACCAATATCAGTGAAGCATTGACAAGAAGTGCTGCGGCTTTTGGTAATACAGATGATAAATTTAAATCCATTGTACTCATTACCGACGGCGAAGACCATCACCCGGAAGCCATTGCTACTGCTAAAAAACTAGCCGCCGAAGGCGTGATGATAAATACCATTGGCATTGGGTCAACCAACGGAGCTTCTTTTATGGATCCCGCAACCGGTATGGAAAAAAGAGATGATGCCGGTAATATTGTGATAACAAAATTGAACGATGATGAATTGCGAAGTATTGCCGAAAAAACAAATGGCATTTACTTGAAATTAGACAATAGCGAAGAAGCCATTGCCCAATTGAAAACACAATTATCGCAAATAAAGAAGAAAGCTTTTAACGACCAGTCTTTATTAAATTTCACATCCTATTATTTTTGGTTTGCCGGCGCCATGTTTTTAGGCCTGTTATGGGAAGGGCTGATTTCAGAAAAGAAAAAAATAAAAAAAATAAGTTGAAAAAAATCTATTTCATATTCATGTTTTGTGTAAGTGCTTTTCCCGTTGTAGCACAATCGGCCGATGAATTGATTCAGGAAGGCAATGCGTATTACAAAAAAGGTGTTTTTCAAAAAGCAGTGGAACGGTATGATAAAGCCCTGGCTGCTGAGCCGCAGAATGTGAAAGCGAAATACAATAAAGCCAATGCATTGTTTAAATTGGATAAAAAAGTGGAGGCAGCCGTTTTATATAATAACCTGATTCAACAAAATAAAGATAACAACACATTGCTGGCCAAAGCATGGTACAATAAAGGCGTAGTGCTAAGCGGACAAAATAACCTAGAAGAAAGTATTGAAGCTTATAAAAATGTATTGCGTATCAATCCAAATGATAATGATGCCCGGGAAAACTTGCAGAAAGCATTGCTGGCATTAAAAAAGAAAAAAGAAAGGCCAAAAGAAGGCAAGAAGAAAAAGGAACAGCAAAAACAACAAACACCAAAATCGCAATCTTCGATGAGCCGCAAAGAAGTGGAACAGCGATTGCAATTGCTCCAGCAGAAAGAACGGGAAGTTCAAAAAAGAATCCAACAGGAAAAACAAAAAGGAAGCCCTTCAGATAAGAAAGATTGGTGATTGTAACTGCTGCTACTTTATTAGTTTTGCAGTATGCAAATGTACAGTGCATCCCTATTTGACTACAAAAGATTAGCCACAAAAGAAGTGATGGTCGGCGACCTTGCAGTCGGTAATTTTCATCCTATCCGGGTGCAAACAATGACGACAACAGATACCATGGACACCGCCGCTACGGTAGCACAAACCATTCGATGCATAGACGCCGGAGCTGAAATGGTGCGAATTACAGCGCCTTCGCAAAAAGAAGCTACCAATTTGCAAAACATCAAAGCGGCATTGCATAAAAAAGGTTATACAGTACCGTTAGTGGCCGATATTCATTTTACACCCAACGCTGCTGAAATAGCGGCGAGGATTGTAGAAAAAGTAAGAGTCAACCCCGGAAATTATGTGGACAAGAAAAAATTTGAACAAATAGAATACACCGATGCAGCTTACGCCGCCGAAATCGAAAGAATCAGAAAAAGGTTTACACCCTTGGTAAAAATTTGTAAAGAATATGGAACGGCTATGCGTATTGGTACCAATCATGGTTCGCTGAGTGATCGTATTATGAGCCGCTATGGCGATACACCAAATGGCATGGTAGAAAGTGCAATGGAGTTTTTGCGCATTGCCCGCAACGAATCGTATCATAATATTATCCTGAGCATGAAAAGCAGTAATCCGCTGGTGATGGTACAGGCGTATCGATTGCTGATTCAGACAATGCAAGAAGAGTTTGGCGAAATATATCCATTGCACCTCGGCGTTACAGAAGCCGGCGATGGAGAAGATGGAAGAATTAAATCGGCCATCGGTATTGGTTCTTTAATGGAAGATGGCATCGGCGATACCATTCGGGTATCACTGACTGAAGATCCTGAGTTTGAAATTCCGGTTTGCCATGACCTTGTCAAACGATACGAACAACAAACCATTCGCCCTGCAAAAAATGAAAAATTAGCAGTAAAAATTAATTACGATCCGTTTAGTTATCATCGACGCCAAACATTTGCCGTCCATAATATTGGCGATAAACATGTGCCTGTTGTTATTGCTGATTTACATTCAATAAAAAAAATAAAACCGGAAGATTTAAAAAGTATTGGATATACGTATCAACCGGAAACCGATAAATGGAAGATTAGTGATATGGCGGCGGATTATATTTTCACAGGAAATCAATTGCTGGATTTTACTTTGCCCGGCACGGTAAAAGTAATTGTTGACCCGGTTAGTTTTGCTAAAGCAACCGACAAAAAAAAGTATGTTCCCATTTATTGCGAAGCGGAATATGCCGCTTTGACTATGGACAATACAAAGGCTGATTTACGTTTTGTAATGATAGATTGTTTTACAAAAGAATCGCCGGCAGCAAATGAGCAATTAATGACAAAATTGGCAAAAGATAAAACGGCCGTTATTTGTTTGAGTTCAACAAATCAAAACGCCATGCAATCTGTCAGGCGTATGTTGAATAAATTACTGGAACTACAAGTGCAAAACCCGGTGATTTTAATTACAGACAGTCAATGGCAAACGCCGGATGAACACTTGATACATTTTGCAACTGAAACCGGGGGATTATTGATTGATGGTTTTGGTGATGGCATTTGCTTAGGATTTCAAAAAGATGCTTCATTGGAAAATGTAAAATCTTCCGGGCGGACGTATTTGAACGTAAATGATATTTATGAATTTGCCAATAATACGGCGTTTAGCATTTTGCAATCTTCCCGGACAAGGATTTCAAAAACGGAATATATCAGTTGCCCGAGTTGTGGCCGTACTTTATTTAATTTGCAGGAAACTACTGCGAAGATTAGAGCCGTTACACATCATTTAAAAGGTGTAAAAATTGCCATTATGGGTTGTATTGTCAATGGTCCAGGAGAAATGGCCGATGCCGATTTTGGATATGTAGGCAGCGGCCCGGGAAAAATTACTTTGTACAAAGGCAAAGAGATAGTGAAAAGAAATGTAAACAGCGAAGTGGCTGTTGAAGAACTCATCAACTTATTAAAAGAAAGCGATGTGTGGATTGAGCAAACTGTAACACAAACGACTTCATAACTTTCGATAGAAAGATTCCAAATTTTTTACATGAAACAAACAGGTTGGTATATTGTATTTGCACTTATTCTTATAGGTGAGCTGGTTGGTATTCAAACTCAAAATATAACCCTGCAATACATTTGTAAACCGATGATTGTGCCAGTCGTGATGGGTTTTTTATTGACAGCATTAAAATGTCAAATTGCAGGTAAAGCAAAGTGGATTATCGCAGCACTTATTTTTTCCTGGATGGGTGATATCTTATTGTTATTTGAATCCGCCGATGCACAATTTTTTATATTCGGGCTGGCAGCTTTTTTAATGGCCCATATTTATTATATCGTTTTTTTTCATCGCATTCGCATGGCAGAAAATATAAAGAGTAATCCCTGGTTGCTGGTCATTGTAGTCTTGTATTATGCTGCGTTGATGCATTGGTTGTCGCCTTATTTATACGATATGAAATGGCCGGTCAGGGTTTATGGTATTGTCATTAGTTTTATGTTTATGTTGGCCATGCACATGTCGTGGTTGCGCCAATCTATTGCCGGCCGTTGGATGGTGATGGGTGCTTTGCTATTTGTGATTTCAGATTCTGTTTTGGCTATCAATAAATTTTATCAGTCATTTTCTTATGCCGGAATTATCATTATTACAACTTATGCGGTGGCACAATTTTGTATTGTTAAAGGAGCCGTTTTATATTTCCTTTCAACAAAGAAAGAATAAATTTGCCCCGCTATTTACGGAAGTCAAAAAATAATGCATGCAACAAACAGATATTTTAATAATTGGATCAGGTATAGCCGGATTAACGTATGCCGTAAAAATGGCCGGACAATTTCCCAATAAAAAAATTACCATCCTTACCAAAGCTGACACGAACGAAACGAATACAAAATATGCACAAGGTGGTATAGCTGTGGTAAACGATTTAAAGCATGATAGTTTTGAAAAACATATTAAAGACACTTTGATTGCCGGTGATGGATTGTGCAATAAAAAAATAGTGGAAATGGTGGTGAAAGAAGGGCCTGCAAGAGTAGCGGAATTAATCAATTGGGGTGCCCATTTCGATAAAGCCAATGATGGTGATTTTCTAAGAGGAAAAGAAGGCGGGCATTCTGAGTCGAGGATTTTGCATCATAAAGATATTACCGGTTGGGAAGTAGAAAGGTCTTTGGTGGCAGTTGCCAAAAAGATGAAAAATATCACTTTCATTCAACATTGTTTTGTGGTAGATATTATTACGCAGCATCATTTGGGTTATCTTGTCAATAAATCTACGCCGGATATTATTTGTTTGGGTGTTTATGTTTTGAATCATACCAATAATAAAATTGAAAAAATACTTGCTTCCATTACATTATTTGCTACCGGCGGCAATGGGCAAGTGTATCGCACGACTACAAATCCGGCTGTGGCTACCGGCGACGGAGTTGCCATGGTGTACCGGGCCAAAGGCAGGGTAGAGAATATGGAATTCATTCAGTTTCATCCGACAGCTTTATACATTGCCGGTGCCAGGGGACAGGCTTTTTTATTGACAGAAGCCCTGCGTGGCGATGGAGGTATTTTGCGCAATATGCATGACGAAGCTTTCATGGAAAAATATGATGAAAGAAAAGATTTGGCACCGAGAGATATTGTAGCAAGAGCTATTGACCATGAAATGAAAATTAATGGTACCGAACATGTGTGGTTAGATTGCCGGCATTTTCCTGAAAAAAAATTCACCGAACATTTTCCCAATATTTACCAAAAATGTTTATCCATAGGAATAGATATGTCGAAACAAATGATTCCTGTTTCACCGGCGGCACATTATAGTTGCGGTGGTATCAAAACTGATGAATGGGGACGGAGCTCCATTGCCCATTTATATGCCTGCGGCGAATGTTCTTCCACCGGTTTACACGGTGCCAATCGATTGGCCAGTAATTCTTTGCTGGAAGCCATGGTTTTTGCACATCGTTGTTTTTTAGATAGCACAAAACTTTTGTCGCGGAAAGAGGGTACAGTAAAAAATATAAATGAAGAAAATAAAGAAACAGGCTTTATTTGGCGACAAAATAAAACAATCAATAACAAGGATATTCCTGATTGGAATGCAAAAGGAACTTCGCATCCCAAAGAAATGATACTTATAACACAGAGTTTGAAAGAATTGCAATTGCTGATGAGTGATTATGTTGGCATTGTTCGAAATAATATTCGTTTACACAGGGCTATGCGCCGCCTCGATTTGCTGTGGGAAGAAACTGAAAACCTGTACCATAGCAGTACATTATCGCCACAGTTGTTGGAATTGAGAAATATGATTACCGTAGGTTATTTAATTGTAAAAGGTGCCGGCTTCAGAAAAGAAAGTCGTGGCTTGCATTATAATACCGATTACCCCGAAAAATCTAAACTGGTTCAAAACATTGTATTGTAGTCTATAATTTTGTTGCTTATGTATTTTTTGGTTTATGGATTTTTATGGTTGCTTTCTTTATTGCCGTTATGGTTTCTATATCTTATATCAGATGCCATTTACGGCTTGGTATTTTACATATTGAAATACCGGAGAAAAGTTGTATTTGAAAATTTACATAAAGCCTTTCCTCAAAAAACAGAAAAAGAAATCAGGAAAATTGCCAAAAAGTTTTATCACAATTTCGTGGATATGTTGGTAGAAACAATCAAGATGATTACAATTTCGCAGCGGACATTGGAAAAAAGAATTTCAGCCAATTGGGAAATACTGGATCAGGTATATGCCACCGGAAAAAGTGTACAAATACATGTGGGGCATAATTTTAATTGGGAATGGGGTAATTTATTATTGCCTCGCAAAACAAAATACAAAGTATTGGCTGTTTATATGCCATTTACAAATAAACTGACTGAGCGATTAATGTTGAAATTGAGAACAAAAACCGGTACTAAGTTTTTACGAGCAACAAAAATGCAACAAGAATTTTATCCATATCGAAATACAAGATATATGTTAGGGCTCATAGCAGATCAAAGTCCTTCAAACCCGAAAAATGGTTGGTGGTTCGATTTTATGGGACGGAAAACAGCTTTTGTAAAAGGCCCTGCTAAAGCTGCAATAGCAAATGATTTGGAAGTGATATTTGCTTTTATTCATAAGCCTCGGCGTGGACATTACCGGGCAGTATTTAATCCACCCGTGCCCAATGTAAAAAATTTAGAAGAACAAGAATTAACCCGCCTGTTTGTTACTTACCTCGAAGAAGTGATTCAGCAATATCCTGATATGTGGCTGTGGAGCCACCGTCGTTGGAAACATGAATGGAAGCCCGAATACGACAACTGATTTTAATTCCGTTTGTTTTTAAATAAATTTTTAAGCTGTGCATAATCCAGGAAATAAATCACCTTGAGTGAAATATTATTATTGTCATTCGCTTGCAATGTGTTGTTGAAATTTTTGAAATAATTATGGATGGGCATTTGCTTGAAATCGACAGCGGCATTTTTCCAAACTACATTCAGGAAACTACCGGGTGCAAACTGCCATGTATAAACGAAATCTATATTGAAAAAATTTATATTCTGGTCATTGTTTTTGTTATAAGTATTGTTTGCAGCCAGCGAACCGTCTTGTAGCAAAGTGAAAAATTTATCATACGTAACAAGGCTCCAGTAATGCCGTAACCTGGCATTGATATTCATATTGGCATTGAAGCTATACTTTATATTGAAAGTGTTTTCTACTTCTTTAATATCTCGCCGTCCAAAAATTACTTCATCATTATTGATAATGTCTGCAAAACCGACATTATATTTTTGAGGTACATAATTAATTTGTTGGCTAATGGTCAGTTTGTGATTGAACCGGTAGCGATGATGAAAGCTGTATTGGTATTTTTTCTTAGAAAAAAGATTTCTGTCAACATAAAAAAACTCTACATAAGCCTGGTATTTTTTGGTGTTGTTTGTTTCTATCCAAACATTTCCAAAATAATTGGACCAACCCCGAAATACTCTTCCCGGTAAACGAGGCTCATAAAAATTATTGCCTTCCGGTTCGTAACCAAACATGGCACCTACGCCCCAAAGGTTTTTCAATTGTGAGTTGGCATTTATGTTGAAATTGGCACCTTGATAGGCTCCGGGATCTAACCTTCTGGAATAATAGGCATTGGCATTCAATCGGAAATTATTATACCAGTTCGTGGGTTTTATCCAGGTGTATGCCATGTTGATTGAATGGTCAATAAAATTCGTTATGGTAAAAAAACCAAGGTCATTACTATTAAAGGATTTGTTGGTCAGCTCCTGTCGAATGTTGAAATTGAAATTGCCACTTGTTTTACCAACGCTGACCGAATGATTGTAGCCGGTTTTTGTTTTTCCGCCAGGTAAATAACCGATTAAATTACTAACCGTCAATTGGCCGCTGACATTCCAATTATTTTTTTTGTCGTTCAAACTAAAAAGGCCGGCAGTTACGTTGGCATCATACTCCTGACCGCTTCGCCAAACATTTGTATTGACCAGTGAAATGCTGGAATTGTTTTTCAATGTCTGATCCAAAACGATAACACTGTAATTGGTCAATGGATCTATTTCAACTTTCCGTTCTTCTTTGGTGTTTGTATTTTCTAATGTTGCGTAACGAGTGTTGGTAATTGCATTTAAAATACCAATGCCTAATCCTTTATCGGTACGGCCGGAAATTTTTGTTGCATTAATTAATTTAGATTCAATTGGGTCTTTTTTGACAACTTCACTACTATTGATGTAGTCGCTTGTAGAATGTGTAAGCACCGGATCGATACCAATTCTTCGCGGATAAAATAAATTGCCTTTGGAAAATAGTTCGGTACCCTCGGTAAAGAAAGGCCTGTTTTCTGAATACCTGACTTCGAAAGGACTTAAATTCAATACAAGATTATCGCTGGGTACCTGTCCAAAATCAGGCACCAAAGTAGCGTCTAAAGTAAATGCCTGGTTGATGCCATATTTTACATCCATGCCACCATTAACAGAAGATGTCCAATTCTTTTCGCCGGGCGTATTGACAGGATAATGATTTACATAAGTAGATAAATACGGCGAAAACTGTAAGCGAAAAGGAGGTTTAATATTTTGAATATCCGACCAGGTTCCTTCTTGTGTCAAAAAACCATTCAGCGTGGGATTGATGGGATTCCAGGTATATTGTTGTTCTGTTTTTTTTCTTCGACGGGTAAAATTCAATCCCCAGGTTTGTACATCTTTTTTTCCGAAACGAATAGCAGAATAGGGAATGAACATTTCAAAACTCCACCCGTTATCATGTATTTCGGCTTTGCTTTTCCATACGCCATCCCAGCTAAAATCTTCTCTACCGGAGTTCGACATTTTAGCATCCCATTGTTCATTCAGTGGTGTAACAAAATATTCAAACCCATTTTGTTTATCATGATATGTATCTAATACTAAACCTACATAATCATTGGTTCCAAAACCATCACGGCCACTCAATTCAATTGCAATACTGTCTTTTGTTCTTTCATAACAATAACCACCGAAGTAAATACCTTCATCATCATATAAAAGATAAGCAACTGTTTTTGTAGCTTCATTTTCTTTGGCTCCGGGCGTTGGCCTGAATTCTACCAAATCGGTCATAGGAGTGGCATCTTTCCATCCTGCTTCATCAGGAATACCGTCTATTTTTATTTCCCCTGTTCTTCTGGTGGCTTTCAAATCTTTGTGTATGGGAGTTTGTGCCATGGAAGTGGCAACAAAAAACAGTGATAACAGGCAAAAGAAAATGGTTTTGATTCTCATGTTTATTTTTTATGAAAAAGCGTTTAAAAAAATAGACAACGCTTATTGCTTGGTTTTGACAGTCAAAAATAGAGGCACCATACAAAGCTGAAAATCTAATTTATCTGAATGGTAGCTTGTAGCAGACGAATGGTTAAATAGGCAAGCCGTTAACTTTTCCTTAGCAAAAAATTTTTTAATCTATTGGGAGAAACTCATATTTTCTTATTGTGCTTTTTACTACTTTAGCAGTATAAAATCATTTTAATATGTCAACATCACCTGCCGTTTTTTGGCCACACAGTAAACATTGGTCTGTAGAAATTCCATTGACAACCAATCATTATCGCATGCCGGTTTTGGAAGAGAAAGGATATGCTATCATGCAAAATCTCGATATATCACATATACCGGAAGAAGAATGGAAAAATCTGCAATACATGGATTGGAAAAGCGGTGGCGATACCAATTTTGCACCTTTGGCATCTTGCGATGGTACCAACGAGTGTAAAGGTTTTTGGGAAAATGGTAAAACAGATAAGAACGCCATTTTTACGCCGAATTCGGAACTATGTCCCAACCTGATGAAGTATATAAAATCTATCCCGGCCAATTTTGGACGAGTTCGTATCATTCGTTTAAATCCGCAAACAAAAGATGAAGCCATAAAATCGGTGCATAGAGATGATAACAACCGATTGAATCCCGAAGGAGAAGGTTGGGTTGTTCGTATGTGGATTGAACTGACCGATAACCCGGATAGCTACATGCTTTTGTATGATAGCGATGAAAATAATTTACCGATTAAAGAATCAGAAGCCAAAGTGCCGATGCCGAAAGGGGCACATTTTGTAGTCGATTCGCAACGTTTGTGGCATGTAGGCGTTCATAATAGTGATCAGCCTCGTTATGCTGTCATCATTAGCACGGAAAGTTCACCCAAACTAAACGATTGGATTGCCGCCAAAATGTAATGTCTGAATATAAAAAAGAAACCCTGTCATAAATAAGTGACAGGGTTTTTTATATAAATAGATTAGTTGTTTTAATTCAAGATACTGGTTTCTTTTACAATTTTTGCTTTTTCATTCGATTTTATTTTATTCCAGCCACCTAAAACATTCCTCAGGTTGTTGAAGCCTTCTTTTTTCAAAATAGAAGCGGCAATCACACTGCGATAACCACCGGCACAATGCACATACATGTTTTTGTTTTCATCCAACATAGCCAGTTCTGCCGGATCCGTCATTTCCATAAGAGAAAGATTTTGTGCATTCTCCAAATGACCATCTGCAAATTCTGTAGGTTGGCGAACATCTAATACCAGTAAGTTATTATCATGTGGAATGTCCATCATCAGTTCATCGGCTTCTATATCTACAATCATGTCTGATTGTTTACCTGCTTTTTGCCATGCATCAAAACTACCGGCCAAATATCCTTGTACTTTATCAAAACCTACCCTGGCCAGGCGGATAATGGATTCATTTTCCTTGCCGGGTTCAGTAACCAACAAAATCGGTGCAGTAAATGGTAGTAAACTGCCTGCCCATTCTGCAAAACGGCCTTCGAGGCCAATATTGATGGAGCCCGGTACAAATCCCTTGGTAAAAACAGTCGCATTGCGAGTGTCGAGAATAATTGTATCCTCGGTCATAGCTTTCGTAAATTCATCAACGGTTAATCCCTTTAATCCTTTTGTCATTACATTTTCCAAACTATCGTATCCTTCCTTATTAATTTTTGCATTGATAGGAAAATAAGTTGGCGGTGCTTGTATGCCGGTTGTTACGGCTTTGATGAATTCATCTTTTGTTGCGGCTTTCAAAGCGTAATTATTTTGTTTTTCTTCACCGATGGTGCTGTGTGTATTGGGTCCCAGGTTTTTGCCACAGGCACTGCCCGGTCCATGTGCAGGATAAACGATAACATCATCTGCCAACGGAAAAAGTTTGGTGTGAATGCTGTCATACAACATACCGGCCAGGTCTTCCATAGTCAACTCGGCACCTTTTTGTGCCAGGTCGGGCCGCCCCACATCGCCTACAAATAATGTATCGCCGGTAAAAATGCAATAGTCTTTGCCTTCGGCATCTTTCAATAAATAACAACTTGACTCCAAAGTATGTCCGGGTGTGTGCAATACCTTTATGGTTAAATCACCAAGTTGAAAACTTTCATTGTCTTTGGCCACTTGTACCGGAAATTTTGTTTCGGTACCCGGACCGTAAATAATGGGAGCCCCGGTTGCTTTGCTCAGATCGACATGCCCGCTGACAAAATCAGCATGAAAATGTGTTTCAAAAATATATTTGATTTTGACTTGTCTTTCGTTGGCCAAATCAAGATACGCTTGAATATCCCGCAAAGGATCAATAATAGCGGCTTCACCTTTACTTTCTATAAAATAGGCAGCCTCACTCAGGCAACCGGTATAAAGTTGTTTGAT
The DNA here is from genome assembly GCA_020437365.1 of Chitinophagaceae bacterium. Classification (GTDB taxonomy): domain Bacteria; phylum Bacteroidota; class Bacteroidia; order Chitinophagales; family Chitinophagaceae; genus JJ008. The sequence continues at coordinate 16,113 of JAGQWM010000001.1, forward strand.
AAACATTGTTGAGATTTTTAAATGGCAAAAATACCCCAATAAAAATAAACTAATTTTCGAGGACAGGAAAGGCTTTCATTCTGTCTGTTATTTTAAAAACTTTTCGATTAGGTCATTGACTTTATCGAACCGCTCATAATTGACAGAATAAAAAATAAACTTTCCCTGGCGAGTGGCTTTTACAAAGCCAGCTTTGCGAAGAATAGCGAGGTGTTGTGAAGCCACAGATTGCTCCAATCGAAGATTGATATATAATTCGGTGACGGTAATTTTTTCGTAATCATCAATCAGTTTCAACATTTGTTGACGCAATTTATGATTGATAGCCCTGATGATTAAAGCTGCTTTTTTTATTTGCAACACATCAATATCCAGTTTGGTGTTTTTCAAAGTTTTATTCATGCAGCTAAAATAATTAAAGCTTTCAAAATCATGTATGTAAAAAGGAATATGTATTGTTAAAATATGGTAGAAAATGTGAATAGTTACCTTTCCCGTAAATTTTTGACAATACCCTGACTTTTCTTTTTAAGCGGAATGAAATTCTTTGGTGTAAAGTGGTTCTACGTAACTGAGGTTTGCAAAATCCTGCAACTTAAATTTTTCTATTGCCGGTCGCAAAAGATGTTTGGCCGTAGCCATTGTGGAGCTGTACCGAATAGCAGAATCTTGCAACAGTTCTTGTACTTTTTCATTGCAATTGCCACAGCATAATAGTTGATGCGTTTTGCGTACATCTGCAAAACTGTCTTTCGTAAGAATGAGAGCATGTGGTGCTTTTATTTCCCGGAGTTCTGTATCGTAAATAGCGGTAAAAATTTCATTTCGCCGGGCATCAATGGCCGGTAAAATATAATCGGTGGCTTCCTGCCTGACGGCTTCTGCCAATAGTAAGGTTGTCGGAATTGTCAACAAAGGTATTTGCAAGGCATAACACAATCCTTTGGCAGATGATAATCCAACTCGTAAACCGGTGTAAGAGCCCGGCCCAAGGCTTACCGAAATGGCGGTTAAATCTTGTAATGATTTTTTTTGTGCCAGCATCATTTGTTGTATTGCCAGGTGCAACCAGGCAGCATGAGATTGTGGCTGTTCATTTTTGACAAGGTCCAATACTTCGCTTTCAGTAGAAAGACAAATGGAAGCCACCGTCAACGCCGTATCTATATGTAAAAACAAAGACATCTTATTGTGTTTCTTGTTTTAAAATTTCGGCAGGTTCATATCTTTTATGTTCCATTGCCAGCGAGGAAAGTAAAGCATATACATTTTGCAATCCAATTTTCCGGCTCCACTCAAAAGGCCCGAAGGGATATCGAGTACCCAACTTCATGGCAATATCTATTTCTTCTTTACCGGTTACGTCATCCTGGATGGTATAATAGGCTTCGTTGATGATCATACAAATGACTCTTGCCGCAATAAAACCGATAGTATCCGGCGTCCATTCTACGGATTTGCCCAACAAGGAAAATAGTTTTTCAATGTCCGGCTTGTATTTATTGTTTAATGTAGCTGCTTCTACCACCGGCCGGTTGAGAAAACTTGGCCAACCATTGATGCGGCCAAAATTTTGAGGAAGGTCTTTGCAGGTTGTCAAAACTGCATTTACAAGTATTGTTTCGCTGGTAAAGGATGAAAGCAGTTGTATTCTCTCTTTTTCATTCGTAAATAAAAGGTCGAGGTAATGCGTAGCTCCTTCTATTTTTTGGGGTTCGGCAAGCCAAACAATCTCCAGCTCCGGTGCTTCCACTTGCGAAAGCAATTCTTCTTTTAAAACTTCATTGGTAATAACAGCAATCTTCATCATTGTTTTGCAAAGAAAACGTATAAAGCTAAATTCGCCTTCAAGAAATCAATAAAATTATTTTTTATGACAAAAAAAATTATAAAAACAACTGCTGCACCGGCACCTATTGGCCCTTATAACCAAGCCATACTTGTAGATCAAACGCTTTATATTTCGGGACAAATTTGTATTGATCCTTCTTCAGGAAATTTAAAAAATGACAATATTGAAGAAGAAACAAAACAAGTAATGCAAAACCTCAAAGCTATTTTGCAAGAAGCGGAAATGGATTTCAGCCATGTGATTAAGTCGAGTATTTTCATTTCTGACATGCACCAGTTTTCAGTAATCAATGAAATCTATGGAAGTTATTTTTCTTCTGATTTTCCGGTACGGGAAACCGTGCAAGTGGCAGCATTGCCAAAATTTGTAAACGTAGAAATCAGTATGATAGCTATGAAATAAAGGCAATAAAAAAACCCCTTCTTTTGAAAAGGGGTTTTGTTTGGAAGATATAATTAAAATGCTATTTTTTCCAGGTATTATTGGACCTGTCCCAATCGGGTAATTGCTTATCCGGGTCTAAAATAACGTCAGTGATTTCACTGGTGGTGGCTACGCCAAAAGTCCAGGTGCCACCTCTTTGCCAGATTTCTACCGGTAAGTTTAATGTATGTTCTTTGCCGTTCTTTTCTTTTACAAGCACTGTAACCGGCATGGCCATTTTATCTAAATTTTCGATGGTGATTTCGGCACCATTCGCTGCACTGTCATTTACATATTTTACATCTTTGACAGACATATCGAGTTTCCAGGTATTCAAAACCCATGCTCTCCAGAACCAATCCAAGTCTTCACCGGCTACATTTTCTATTGTATGGAAAAAATCCCAGGGCGTCGGATGCTTAAAAGCCCAACGGTTGATATAAGAACGGAAAGCTGCATCAAATCGGTCTTTACCCAACACTACGTCTCTCAAAGCATGCAACATTTGTGCGGGTTTTGAATATGCAGCAATGCCGAGATTTGCTTGTTGTATCACATCGGGTACATTAAACAAGCCATCCATTTTATCGCCAAAAGTATATTTGACCATGAATGATGAGTTCGGGTCGCCAAAGAAACTGGTTTTATTAAACTCTCCATTATTGAATGCAGCAGTAGAAAGGTCATTGATAAATGTATTGAACCCTTCATCCATCCAGGCATATTTTCTTTCGTTGCTTCCCACAATCATCGGAAACCAAGTGTGGCCAAATTCATGATCGGTAACACCCCATAATCCACCACCCGAACTATTGGAACTACAAAATACAATGCCGGGATATTCCATACCGCCTACTATACCTGCAACATTTGTGGCAGAAGGATAAGGAAATTCAAACCATTTGGCAGAATAATGTTCAATAGCTCCTTTGGTAAATTCTGTAGAACGTTGCCACCCGTCTTTCTTAATACTTTCTGCAGGATAAGCACTAATGGCCATACAATCTTTGCCGCTGGGTAAATTTATTTTAGCCGCATCCAAAACAAAAGCTTTGCTGGCTGCCCAAGCTACGTCACGGGTATTTTCAATTTTAAATTTCCAGGTAATTTCTTTTTTATCGGGCCTGGAACTGGCATTGGTTACTTCGTCGGCACTTCTTATCATTACGGTTTTATCGCTTTTGGCTGCTTCTTTCCAACGTTTCATTTGTTCTTTCGTATAACAATCATCGGGGTTTTGTAATTCGCCGGAACCCACTACAATCATATCTGCAGGAGCTGTTACATTGAAATCTATATCGCCATATTCAAGATAAAACTCTCCGGCACCAACATAAGGTAAAGTGTTCCAACCCTGAATATCATCATACACGGCCAGCCGGGGAAACCATTGTGCGATTTCATAAATCTCCCCGTTTTTTGTTTCTAACCTTCCCATTCTGTCTGTTCCGTATTTGGGTACGGTAAATGAAAAAGCAATATCAATTTTTGCCTTATCGCCTTTGGGATGCAAACCTTTTTCCAGCCAGACCTGCATCCTTGTATCGGTTACATTGTATTTGGGCGTATAGGTATTACCGTTAATTTCTACTTTGATAGATTTGATCACATCGCCATCGGTGAAAGTGCGGTTACTCCAGCGGCCACCGGTTTGCGTTGTCGTATTGCTACCGCGGGAATTTTCTTTATAAATATTTTGATCAAGCTGTAACCAAATAAAATTCAGTTGGTCGGGACTATTATTTGTATAAGAAATTTCGACATGTCCGCTTACGGTATGCGTTTGCGGGTCCAGGTTGCAATCGATTTTGTAATCGGCACGGTTTTGCCAATAATCGGGGCCGGGCTGGCCGCTGGCACTCCTGAATTGATTGCCGGGATAAGGATAAAATTGCGGATTGAAAGCTTCTCTTTGATCATATTTTGACTGGCCAAATGCGCCCAGAAAAAAACAGAAGCTCAGTACACTGACTATTAATTTTTTCATGTTGCTGTATTTATTGATGTTTGTTGAATAAAAAAATACGTATAGATAAGTCCGAAAGGTACAGGAAATGGATGCAATTTGAACTACCATTTATCAGGTATTTATCATTTTTTTAGGGAAAGGCAGCGGCTGCAATTGCCAGGTTTTCGGGTTTGCCCACATCAATCAATGTATCGCCACTATGGTCAAAACCCAGAATTTTTTGTGTAGCCGTTAATTGTAAATACACATCTATCAATGAAAATTTTCCCGCAAAATGATATTGCTCCATCAAATCAAAAACTGAATAATCGAAAACCGCATAACAGCTATAAGCTTTTTCAGTTAACGATTTTTGGGGTAAAATAATTCTTTCTTTGCCAGTATCCGTATTTCTCCAACCGGCCAGTTGATTATCGTCATTGAATAAAAGATAACGTGATGTTTTTCGTTGGGTAACACTAACGGTGATGCATGACTTGTTTTTTTGATGGTAAGCCATTAAATCATGCAAATTGATTGTTGATAAAATATCGACATTGCAACTCAGAAAACTTTCTCCTTTTGTAAATAAATTTTTGGCATATAATAATCCACCGCCGGTTTCTAAAACCGCATTGCTTTCATCGCTGATGTGTACCCGGCTGCCCCAGCCGTTATTTTGTTCGACGGCTTCTATAATCTGCTCGGAAAAATGATGCACATTCACAATGACATCATCAATACCAAAATTTTGCAGGTACACAATATTTCTTTGCAATAAAGACTTTCCATTTACCAAAGCCAATGCTTTTGGATGTTTGTCCGTCCAGGGTTTTAAGCGGGTACCTAAACCGGCTGAAAAAATAATTGCTTTCATATTTTTCTGCTGCTAAGAAGTGTTGATGACATTACCTGTAAACTCTTTGTTCTTCTACTTTTTTTCTCAATTTCTATTGGGTTAAATTTTATTATCCGTGGGTAAGTTTTGCCAGTTTTTTTCTTCCTGTACGAGATGTTTTAATACTACTTTCACTTTAAATTTATTTCTTAAATGCCGGCTCACCACATCGGCGGCATATACGCTTCGATGCTGCCCGCCGGTGCAACCGAATCCCACCAATAAACTTTCAAATCCTCTTTTGATATATTCTTCAACGGTGATGTCAACAACGTCCATTACACTATTTAAAAATTCGGGCATTTTGGTTTGTTGTTCCAAAAAATCTTTGACTTCTTTATCTCTGCCCGTTTGCGTTTTCATACTTTCCACTCTTCCGGGATTCAGAATACCGCGGCAATCAAATAAAAATCCGCCACCATTACCCGAATTGTCCTGCGGAATTTCTTTGCGGTAAGAAAAACTATAAATTTTTACTACCAACGGCGTTGCTGATGTGGCTTGCGTAGGACTGAACTGCTCTATCACTTCTTCGGCCAGGCACATGTCCAATACTTTTCTGAATTCAGGTACGGCAATGCCCAAACTATTATTGCGTATAAAGGCTTTCAGGTTTTTTAATGTCAGCGGAATGCTGGTCAGGAATTGTGCTTTGCGTTCAAATAATCCTCTGAAGCCATAAGCACCGAGCACCTGCAACAATCGTATCAACACATAGCCACTGTATTGATTTCTGAAAATATTTTTATCAATCGGTTTGCCAATGAGGGAAGAAAAATGATTCATATAATCTTCCAATAAACTGTTTTTCCATTCTTCCGGAAGATTGGCCCTGGCCTGCCATAGCATGGAAGCTACATCATATTGTGGTGCGCCTTTCATACCTCCCTGGTAATCGATAAAATGTACAGTGTTTTTTTCCTGCCCATTCTGCTGTGCCGGTGTATGTACCAATATATTCCTGCTTTGAAAATCACGGAACATAAAATATTTATATTCCGTATGCGTCAGGTAATTACTCAATGCTTCAAAATCATCAATCAGTTTTTGTTTATCGTAAGGCTTGCGCAATGCGTCAAGAAAATAATATTTAAAATAAAGCAGGTCGGCCATGATAGCCTGCTTGCCGAATTCCCGGTTGGTCAGGCATTGTTCATAATCGAGTCCTTCATCACCTTTAACTTGCATATTGGCCAGTGCTGCTAAGCTTTTTTTGAAAAGCTCATATACTTCATCGCAATAGCCTTTTTCTTCTAACTGGTTTAATAAAGACACTTGCCCGAAATCTTCCTGCAAATAAAATTTTTCGTCTTCACTCATGACGAAAATTTTCGGGACATTCAGCTTTTGCTCTTTAAAATGTTTGGAAAAATAAAAGAAGGTCCTGTTTTCTTTAATGTTGGCTCCGTAAGTACCAATAACGGTTTCTTTTTGCCAATGAATACGGAAATAACGCCTTTCACTTCCGCTTTGCGGCAGCAACTCAATCGCATTGGCCGGCTGGCCTTTCCATTGCTCAAATAAACTTCCAATAGACGCTATCAAATGCTGCATGTAGCAAATGTACCAAAAATGAACCTTGACATTACATACAAACAATCATTAGCATTTTAGGTTTAAATTTGTAGCTATGAATCAGAAGAATACCGCCATTTTACCCAAAGTAAGGATTGTAACGGCTGCCAGCCTCTTCGACGGACATGATGCGGCAATCAATATCATGCGGCGCATTATGCAAAGCAAGGGTGCAGAAATTATACACCTCGGGCACAACCGCTCCGTAAAAGAAATTGTGGAAACTGCTATTGAAGAAGATGTACAAGGCATCGCCATTACGAGTTACCAGGGCGGCCACGTGGAGTTTTTTAAATACATGAAAGACCTTCTGGATGAAAACGGATGTGGCCATATAAAAATTTACGGTGGTGGCGGCGGTACCATTTTACCGGAAGAAATTGAAGAATTGCACAACTATGGTATCCGGCGTATTTATAGTCCCGACGATGGACGACAACTCGGCCTGGAAGGAATGATTGAAGAAGTAATCAATGATGCAGCCCAAAAAAATGATAGCGAAGCAAAACAAAAATGGAATGGAAAATTGCCGCTTGATGAAGTGAAAGATGTCAGAAGAATTGCCAATGTAATCAGCCTCGCAGAATCGGGACAGGATTATGCAAAACAATTGCAATCCCTTCGGGAAATGAATACAAACGGAAATCAATCGGCTGCCGCCAAAAAGAATGTAATAGTGCTCGGAATAACAGGCACCGGTGGTGCGGGCAAATCTTCTGTAACGGATGAATTGGTCAGGCGGTTTTTGAACAATTTTACCGATAAAACCATTGCGGTTATTTCTGTGGATCCTTCCAAGAAAAAAACCGGTGGTGCATTGTTGGGCGATAGAATCCGGATGAATGCCATCTCGCATCCGAGAGCTTATATGCGTAGTATGGCCACAAGAGATGATAATACGGCATTGAGTGGCGCCATGCAAGAAGCCATTGATATTTGTAAAGCCGCATGTTTTGATTTTATTATTTTGGAGTCGGCCGGTGTAGGACAAAGCGATGCGTCCATCCTCGATTTTTGCGATGTGAGTATGTATATTATGACGCCGGAATACGGTGCCGCTTCGCAATTAGAAAAAATAAATATGCTCGATTATGCCGACCTTATCTGCATCAATAAATTTGATAAAGCCGGTGCATTAGATGCCTTAGCCGATGTAAAAAAACAATACAAAAGAAATCACCTTTTATTTACTGCCAAAGACGAAGAAATTCCTGTAGTGGGCACCATGGCCAGCAAGTTCAATGACGAAGGCATCAATCATTTATTTGACTTATTGCTGAAAAAAATTGAAGAAAAAACAAAAGTAAAATTCGGCCATTATCATTTTCCACAAACCGCCGAAGTATCGCAATCTTTGATTCCTTCAAAAAGGGTCAGGTATTTATCGGAGATAGCCGAGAGCAACCGCAATTATGACCAGTTGGTAAAAGACCAATCGGCCATTGCCAGCAAATTGTACCAATTACAAGGTGCTTTACAAACGATGGAAGCAAAGGATGGAACCGATAAAACTGTATTAGAAGAATTGAAAAAATCTATTCAGTTTTTTACCGAACAATTAACGCCGGTGGCGAAAAAATTAATTACTAATTGGCCCAATAAAATAGCAGCTTACGATAAAGATTTTTATGAATATACTGTCAGGGATAAAGTCATTAAACAACCGATGACAACAAAAAGCCTGAGTGGTACAAGAATTCCCAAAGTTGTTTTGCCCAAATACAAAGATTGGGGCGATATATTGACATGGCAAGCACAAGAAAACGTACCGGGGCATTTTCCCTTTGCCGCAGGTGTGTTTCCACTGAAAAGAGCCGGCGAAGACCCAACAAGGATGTTTGCCGGAGAAGGCGGCCCCGAAAGAACAAATAAACGGTTTCATTATGTAAGTATGGACCAACCGGCCAAAAGATTATCTACGGCTTTTGACAGTGTTACTTTATACGGTGAAGATCCTGACCATCGTCCGGATATTTATGGAAAGGTTGGTAACAGTGGCGTCAGCATTGCCACCGTGGATGATGCCAAAAAATTGTACAGTGGTTTTGATTTATGCAATCCTAAAACTTCTGTTTCTATGACGATCAACGGTCCGGCACCTATCATACTTGCTTTTTTTATGAATGCGGCCATCGATCAGCAATGCGAAAAATATATTATTGAAAATAATTTACAGGATGAAGTCAATAAAAAAATTGCTTCATCGTATAAAGACCTGCCACATTATATGGGCACCGATGGCCAACCCGTATTACCGAAAGATGGAAAATTAATAGGTGCATTACCGGCTGGCAATGATGGTTTGGGTTTACGGTTGTTGGGTTTGTCCGGCGCCGATGTACTACCGGAAGAAGTATATGCGAAAATAAAAGCCGACACGGTATCGCAAGTGCGGGGAACCGTACAGGCCGATATTCTCAAAGAAGACCAGGCACAGAATACTTGTATTTTTTCTACCGAGTTTGCGTTGAAACTGATGGGCGATGTGCAGGAATATTTTATTGACAATAAAATCCGCAATTTTTATAGCGTTAGTATTTCGGGTTATCATATTGCCGAAGCCGGCGCCAATCCTATTACACAATTAGCATTTACATTGGCGAATGGATTTACTTATGTAGAATATTATCTCAGTCGTGGTATGAGTATAGACGACTTTGCGCCCAATTTATCTTTCTTTTTCAGCAATGGTATGGACCCGGAATACAGTGTCATCGGAAGGGTGGCAAGAAAGATTTGGGCTAAGGCCATGAAATATAAATACAATGCCAACAAACGCAGCCAGATGTTGAAATACCATATTCAGACTTCCGGCAGGAGTTTACATGCGCAGGAAATTGACTTTAATGACATCCGCACCACCTTGCAGGCCTTGTATGCCATTTATGATAATTGCAATTCATTACATACTAACGCTTATGATGAAGCCATCACTACACCGACGGAAGAAAGTGTTCGCCGGGCGATGGCTATTCAACTCATCATCAATAGGGAATTAGGCACTGCCAAAAATGAAAACCCCAATCAAGGTTCATTTATCATTGAAGAATTAACGGATTTGGTAGAAGAAGCCGTGCTGGCAGAATTTGACCGCATTACAGACCGCGGTGGCGTGTTGGGTGCCATGGAAAGAATGTACCAACGCAATAAAATACAGGAAGAAAGTTTGTATTACGAACACCAGAAACATTCCGGCGAATTGCCGTTAATCGGTGTCAATACATTTCTGAATAAAAAAGGAAGCCCAACCATTTTACCAACAGAAGTTATACGAAGCACACCGGAAGAAAAAGAATTACAAATAAAAAACCTGCAAGCATTTTGGAAAAGAAATGAAAAGAAATCATCCGAAATGTTACAAAAACTACAAACCGTAGCTATTCAAAATGGCAACTTATTCCATGCGTTAATGGAAACCGTAAAATACTGCTCATTGGGACAAATAACTCATGCACTTTACGAAGTAGGCGGGCAGTACAGGCGGAGTATGTAAAATGTGGTTTGAAGAAAAAATTCTGTTTTAGCCAACGGCAATATACACGGAATTTATTATCCGAAAACCTTTTGCATTTTATTAATCTCATTCCTTTTTAATATAGCTTAAATTGCATTTTTCTTTTATCAAAAGATGTCTGAATGAAAAAATTTATACTGTTTTTCCTGCTGAGTTTCTTTTTTACTTCGGGTTTGTATGCACAATCCCTCGATACTACCCTGGAAAAATATGCCCTCACCATGGCTCCCGAAAGAGCCTATATTCATTTTGATAAAACAACTTACGGCGCCGGCGAAACCATTTGGTTCAAAGCCTACCTGATGGAAGGTTTTTCACCTGCCGTTGAAAGCAAAACATTTTACATAGACTGGACAGATGATAAAGGAAACCTGCTGCAACACACGGTAAGCCCTTTGCAAGGCGCTACTACCAACGGCCAGTTTGATATTCCTCCGAAATATTCCGGAAGTTTTATCCACGTAAAAGCCTACACAAAATGGATGCTCAATTTCGATACCGCTTTTTTTTATGAAAAAGATATTCGTATCATTTCCGATTATGTATCACCCTTTCAAAATACTTCATTACAAACTACACTTGGTTTTTATCCCGAAGGTGGCGATATGGTTCGCGGCGTCAATAATAAAATTGCTTTCAAAGCGAGGGATCAGTTTGGCAGGCCGATAAAAATTAGCGGCGCTATTCAAAATCAAAAAGGCGACATCAAAACCACTTTGAAAATTCTGCACGATGGTATGGGTTATTTCAACTTGTTGCCCAATTCCGGAGAAAGTTTTGTAGCGGTTTGGAAAGATGCCAACGGCAGCAAGCATACAACAGCTTTACCGGCGGTGCGGGAATCAGGCATTGCAGTACAAATAACTTTGCAAGGCGATAAAAGAAAATTTTTTATAAAAGCCAATCCGGCGGCAGCCGAAAAAATTAAAAATGTTCGGTTGCTTGGCACCATGAATAGCTTCCGTGTCTTTGAAGTGCAGCGAAATTTGGACAATGGAACGACCGAAGGTGTTATTCCGGTACAAAATCTGCCTTCCGGCATTCTCACCATTTCTGTTTTTGATGGCCAATGGAATTTGTTGGCCGAGCGGATAACATTTATCAATAATGAAGAATATCAATTTCCGGCAGCTATGGAAGTGACACATTGGGGGTTGAACAAAAGAGCCCGGAATGAAATAGAACTAACGGTACCAGATAGTGTAGAAGCCAATTTTTCCATTGCCGTTACCGATGCTTCCATAGATACAGATAGCAGCGATAATATTATTTCACATTTTTTACTATCGGCTGAATTGCGGGGACAAATTTTTAACCCGGCGTATTATTTTTCTTCTAATGATGATAGTGTATCGCAAAACCTTGACCTTGTCATGCTTACCAACGGCTGGCGAAGAATCAATTGGGACGCCATTACCAATGGGAATTTACCTGCTATTCAATATCCGAAAGACACGGCTTATCTATCCCTGTCGGGAAAAATTTACGGCGTGTTGCCATCTCAACTTGGTGTTGCGCCACATATTATTTTAATTGTCAGCGGTAATCAACAGGAGAAGAAAGGGAACCAAATGTTATACGTTCCCATTCAAAAAGACGGCACTTTCATTGATCAGTCGGTTTTTTTATTTGATACGGCACATGTTTTTTACCAATTGTCAAAAGGTCTGGAAGATGCTTCGGTCCATTTTATGGAAAACAAACTACCGGCAAGGACGAACCGAATCGAAGCCAATGGAAAATATTTTAATAAAATAGAAGACACCACCGGGTATGCACGACATAAAAAATATGCAGAAGAGCTCAGGCAAATATTAATAGAAGCGCAGGGAAAACTATTGGAAAATGTCATTTTGAAAACAAAAACCAAATCGCCGGTGGACCAATTGGATGAAAGATATACGACGGGATTTTTTTCCGGCGATGGATATAAATTTGATCTGGTACATGATCCGCTGGCAGGCGCAGCTCCCAATATTTTTGCATACCTGCAAGGCAAAATTGCAGGCCTCAATATTTCCGGTACGGCACCCAATATTAACCTGCAATGGAGAGGTAATACGCCGGTGGTTCTGATAGATGAAATTCCTTCCGATGTATCTTTTCTTTCTTCCATTGATATAAAAAACGTGGCTTATGTAAAAGTCATGCGGCCGCCATTTCTCGGTTTGCCCGGCGCTACCGGTGGCGCCATCGCTATTTATACCCGCAAAGGCAATGATATTCCCAATGAACCGGGCAAGGGTTTGGCCAATAATAAAGTAAGTGGTTATTCACTCATCCGGCAATTTTATTCGCCTGACTATAGCAGTTTTGTAGAAGCCAATGAAAAAAAAGACAACCGCACAACTTTATACTGGAATCCGCAAGTCATATTTGCCAACGGCAAACATCAACAGACAGTAACTTTTTATAATAATGATATAACTGACGCTTTCCGGGTGATTATAGAAGGAATGTCGAGCGACGGTCATTTAGTACATATCGAACAATTAATGGAATAAGGAAGCATGGGAAAAATAAAAATTGACTTACACGATATTTATAATAACAGCCGAGCTATTGAATCGGTTTTACAACAAGCTTTTAACGATGCTATAGCCAAGAAAATAAAAGAAATTGAAATTATACCCGGCAAAGGCAGTGGCCAGCTCAAAAAGAAAGTACAGCGGTTTTTGCAAAGGCCCGATATCAAAAAACAATATCACCGGATTGAAAATGATGCCAAAAACTTCGGCCGCCTGTTTGTCTATTTCAAATTCTGATAACGACAGGAGTCCGTTCAATTCTATTATCTTCGCTGTCTAAAAAAATCATTTTGCGTTTTAGTGAGTTTAATTTTCGTGACGAAATTTTAGAAGGCATCCGGGCTTCCAATTATGAAACGGCTACGCCCATCCAGGAAAAAGTCATTCCTCCCATTTTGGATGGCCGTGATGTAATTGCATCGGCACAAACCGGAACCGGAAAAACCGCTGCTTTTTTATTGCCGGTGATGAACCGTTTGTTGGAAAATTATATTGACGGACAGGTAGGCGCATTAATTATTGTGCCCACAAGGGAATTGGCTATTCAAATCAATCAACACATTGAAGGGCTTTCTTATTTTACCAACTTGAGTTCGATGGCCATTTATGGTGGCAATGATGCGCAAAACTTTGTAGCCGAAAAAAAAGCATTGCAACATGGTACCGATATTATTGTTTGCACGCCGGGCAGAATGATTGCCCATCTGAATATGAGTTATGTCAATATGAAGAAATTGCAATTCCTCATTTTAGATGAAGCCGACCGAATGTTAGACATGGGCTTCCAGGATGACATCAACAAAATCATCAGGGCACTGCCGGCCAAAAGACAGAATTTATTGTTTTCGGCTACTATGCCCCGTAAGATTAAAGAACTGGCCAATAAAATTCTGCATCAACCGGTGGAAGTCAATATTGCCATTGCCAAACCGCCGGATTCCATTACACAAAAAGCTTATGTTGTTTTTGAAGAGCAAAAATTACCCTTGACTTTACATCTTTTACAAGAGCATGCATTTAAAAATGCATTGATATTTTGCAGTCGCAAGGCTACCGTGAAACAACTCACCAAGATGTTGCAACAAAAAAAATTGTCCGTTGCCGAAATACATAGCGACCTGGAACAAAAAGACAGGGAAAATGTGTTGTTGAAATTTGCATCGGGCCGCATACCGGTATTGGTAGCCACCGACATCCTGAGCCGTGGCATTGATATCGACACCATTGACCTTGTCATCAATTACGATGTGCCCGGCGATGGAGAAGATTATGTACATCGTATCGGAAGAACGGCGAGAGCCAAAGCAGATGGAACCGCTATTACATTGATTGGGGAGAAAGAACAAAACAGCTTCTCAGCCATTGAAGATTTGTTGGGACAAAAAATAGAAAAAGCAAAACCGCCTTCATCTTTAGGAGATGTACCAGCTTACAATCCCGGTAAAAAAAGAAAAGGCAAAAGAAATCAATCAAAAAGAAAATTCCATCGGCAGCAACCGAAGAAATCCTTTAAAAAATAAAATGATAACAGTATGAAGAATAATATAATGCGATTGACAATATTTTGTTTTGGTTGTTTTTTATTGAGTTGCACACAAAGTAAATATGCAGCTACAAATAAATCATATAAAAAACAAGTCAAAACCTATGCTCGTTTGTTGATGCAATATCCTTTGCAGGATTCTACCGGTTTGCCTTATGCGAAAAACTGGGTTGGCACCACCAATATGTCTGTGCGCAGGGCCAATTTTGTTATCATTCATCACACGGCGCAAAATAGTTGTGAGCAAACCTTGAAAACATTTACCACGCCAAAGGCGGAAGTCAGTGCCCATTATGTAATATGTAAAGACGGTACGGTGCATCACATACTCAACGATATGTTGCGGGCCCATCATGCAGGCGTAAGTAAATGGGGCAATACCACCGATTTAAATTCGGCCAGCATCGGCATCGAACTGGACAATAACGGTTTTGAACCATTTACCGATGTACAAATACAAAGCCTGTTGACTTTATTGGAGCGGCTCAAAAAAGCATTTCGCATACCCACGGCCAACTTTATTGGTCATGGCGATATTGCACCGCGCAGAAAAGTGGACCCCAACTGGCGTTTTCCCTGGCAGTTGCTGGCGCAAAATGGATTTGGTTTGTGGTATGATGCCAACAGCAATGTGCAGCTTCCCGAAAATTTTGATCCGGTACAGGCTTTGCGAATTATTGGGTACGATATAAAAGACACCGCCGCTGCAATGGGTGCTTTCAAAAGGCATTTTTTTCAGGATACTACAAAACAAGCTTTGAATGCAGACCAATTAAAAATACTCTATTCGCTGAGTAAAAAATACGAATAGCGAATTCAAAATTATTACCGGGTTTCGTATCACTTCGAAATGATTAATGAGTTTAGGAAGATTGCTACATTGATTGTAAAAGGGAATAGTATGCGGGGGAATTGGATTTTTGGGGTTAGACAAACTCCGGAAAGCCAAATTATATCTTGAAAAATCAGAGAAACTATCAGAAAGAATAACAAAAATGTTGAACGAAAACTTAGGAAAAGAAAGTCAGTCGGCCATAGCCAAAGTATGGGCAAGGAGCCGAAATTGGGAAATTGATTATGCTTTAACTTTACTTAGAGCATTTCAAAAAGGAATAACGAAATGAAGTCTGCACACTATAAAGATGTTTAGGCAAAACTTTCGGAATACGGATCAATCAACCATTCGCATCATTAAAAAACAACCAAGAAACGTATGAAAAAAACCGCCTTCATCTGCCTCCTCATTATATTGTTAGTTGCATGTAAAGTGCCATATACTGAAAAGGGCACAAAGGGTATGAATCAAAATAATAAAACCCAATTGGCTCTCGATACTGCTTCAATAAATAAACTTTTTGATAGATGGGATAAGGTTTGGCGTGATGGTCAATATGAATTGATGTCAAGTTGTGTTACGCCAAATTACATCAGGCATGATTTACAGGGAGACCGGACAATTACAAGAGATGATTATGCCAAAGAAATAAAGAAAATCAGAACTGCATATCCCGATATTCAATTTTTGATTCACGATAGATCGATTGATGCTGATCGGGTTTGGATTAGATATACATTGAAGTACACTGACCCGAAAACAGGAAAAATAGTAAATCAAAAAGGCATGCAGGAATATAGGATTGATCAAGGCAAACTGGCAGAAACTTGGCTGGTATTGCAAGATGCAGGAACTGAATGGCCGGAGATTACACATTGATATTTGAAAAGAAAATTTGATTGAACAAGTTTTGATAATATAAAAATAATGGCCAGGTCAATGAACACACAAAAGATTTGCGGTTTTCTACTTTCTGTTTTCTTACTTCATAAAACAATAATCACAAAAACGCCTATTCGCCATACCTTTCTGGACACTCACATAGGCAATCTTTTAACTAATTAAAATCATCATTTAATAAATTAACATAGAAATGACAACATTGGTAGTCGGTGCAAGTGGTGCTTCAGGAAAACATTTAGTAGGGCATTTGCTAAATAATAATCAAAACATACATTTAAACCCGGAAAAAAATCAAGGAATCTCCCTGAATTGATTTTTTCGCATTGGTATGCCGTCGTTTCTCCTGTTCTCCTGGATGATGCGAATCACTTCTTTGCGGAAACGATCTTCATATTGAAAAACCTGGTTGGCCCTTACCGCATTGATGATGGTAGAAAATTGCTTTCGATAATCTAACCGCAATTCAATTATTTTTTGTTGCAATACAAGCCGGTCAGTTTTGAACTGGCGGTGTGTTTGTGCAATATCTCTCAGGTAGTGAAAAAATATAGGCCTGAAACTCCGGGCTTCCGCTTTCGATAAGCCCAGGTTTTTTTGAATATACAACGTCATTCTTTCGGCTATCTTCACTTTGTTTTGTGCCAAAACACTACTCGCCGGAAGCATCACAATCAATAATATGTAAAAATATTTTTTCATTTTTTTAATTCACCAGTAAAACACCTTGAATGTCTGCAGATTCTTTTCCAAAGTTTTGTAAGTCTTTTTCAGAAATCCCTTTTAATAAATCTTTTATTTCTGTTTCATCTGTTTTATTATCTATCCGTGCCGATTCGTTTCCGGTAAGGCCGGCATCTATAAAATCCATCAGGTCGTCCTGCTGTTCAGGATTCATATTTTTTACATCCTTTGTTATTTTGGCCATTACATTCGGACTGCCCGTATTCGAATTGTTTTTATTGATGATCAAATAACCGGATAAAAATACAACGCCGGTTATAACGGCTGCCGCAGCATAATGAACCCATTTCCTTTTGAACAACGGAATAACCTTCGTTGCCGGTTTGTTTTCATTCGTTGAAATCCTTTGTGATAAGTTTTCAAAATATCCTTCAGGTACAGCATAAGGCATTGTTTTGTCCATCTTACTCAATACAGGTGCAATGGATTGCAATTCTTCTTCTACAGTTGGCTCATCTTGCTCTTCATATATCCTGTTCATTATTTTTCCGGGTAAGGTGGCAAAATAATTTTCAGGAACCGCATAAGGCATTGTTTTCGGAAAATGTGATAATGCAGATGACGGTTCTTCCTTTATACCCGCCTCGCTTTCTTTTATTTTTTGTAAAATAAGGGTTGCGAAATTTTTAAAATAATCTTCCGGCACGGTAAAAGGGTTCACCGGTTTGCTTTGCAATATCTTGCAATTCAATACCTTCAATTCTTCTACTATGTTTTCTTGTGCTTTCATTTACGGTTATAAGATGGAATTTAGTGGGTTAAGTTTAATGATTTAGCATATAATCTTCAATTTTTTTTGCAGCATGATGGTAACTGGCTTTCAGGGCGCCTTCGCTGGTATCCAATACCCGGCTCATTTCTTCATAAGGCATTTCTTCATAGTAGCGGAGTGCAAATACAACTCTTTGTTTTTCAGGAAGTTGCTGGATGGCCAATTGTAATTTCCATTCTACTTTTTGGGCATCAAAATTCCGATCGGCTTTTATTTTATTGCTCAGCCCGGTTTCTACATCGCTTAAACTGACGGCCGATTTTCTTTTCAATTGGTCCAGGTAAGTCAGGCTTTCATTGGTGGCTATGCGGTAAAGCCAGGTGTACAACCGGCTGTCTTCTCTGAAATTCTCGAGGCCTTTCCACACACGTATAAAAACATTTTGCAACACATCGTTGGCATCTTCATGTTGAACTACCATTCTGCGGATATGCCAATAGAGTTTTTCCTGGTATTTTTTTACCAGCGAAGCAAAGGCTTTTTCTTTTGTTTCTTCATGGCGAAACTGTGTCAGTAATTCACTATCATTCATAAAGGTCAACGGCATTTGGCATTGGTTTGGTTCGGTTAGAACCATTGATTGTGCAAATGTTTAATGTAGTTTTCATAATAAAAATAAAAAAGCAGGTTCAGAAAGTGAAGAACCTGCTGTTATCATTTGCAAATATTTTTTGAGTATTAGTTTTTTCTTTTCATCACTTTTTCAGCGGCTGCTTCAATATCGCTAATATCCAAGCCATATTTTTTCAATAATTCCATCGGTGTTCCGCTTTCGCCAAATGTATCTTTTGTGCCTATGTATTCTATCGGCACCGGGTGGTTTTTGGCAGCGCATTGTGCAATGGCATCGCCCATACCACCAAAAATATTATGTTCTTCGGCTGTAACGGCGCAGTTTGTTTTTCGTAGAGAAGCC
Source organism: Chitinophagaceae bacterium (assembly GCA_020437365.1). GTDB lineage: Bacteria > Bacteroidota > Bacteroidia > Chitinophagales > Chitinophagaceae > JJ008. Next base: position 34,561 of record JAGQWM010000001.1, read on the forward strand.
AGAACAGCTTCCTCGTCCAATGGTTTGATAGTATGTATATTGATGACTTCTACACTAATGCCTTTAGCTTGCAAATTGGCACCCGCCTGAATGGCATTCCATACCATGTGGCCACAGGCAAAAATGCTAACGTCTGTTCCTTCGGAAAAATATTGTGCTTTACCGAATTGAAAATCTTCTTCCTTGGTAAACATTGGCCATGAAGGGCGGCCAAAACGTAGATAAACGGGTCCGTCAATATTGGCAATAGCTTCAGTTGCGGCTTTGGTTTGTGCATAATCGCAAGGCACTATTACTTTCATGCCGGGCAGCATTTTCATCATGCCGATGTCTTCCAGGATTTGGTGGGTGGCTCCGTCTTCGCCAAGTGTAAGCCCGGCGTGTGAGGCACATATTTTTACGTTTTTACCACTGTAAGCAATGGACTGCCGAATTTGATCATACACCCTTCCGGTAGAAAAATTGGCAAAAGTAGTTGTAAATGGAATTTTTCCTCCGATAGTCATGCCGGCGGCGATACCCATCATATTGGCTTCGGCAATACCTACCTGGAAAAAACGGTCGGGAAATTCTTTCATAAACTGTCCCAGTTTCAAAGAACCGGCCAGGTCGGCAGTCAGCGCTACAATATTTTCATTTTTACGGGCAGCCGCTACTATACCATCTCCAAAACCACTTCTCGTATCTTTTTTTCCGGTAGATTGAATATCTTTTAATTGCATGGGTCAAATTTATTGTGGCAAATGTAAGATTCAATGGTGAATAGTCAATAGTCTTCTGTGAATGGTGATTGGTCTTTTGTCAGCCCACACTCTCCGAAGGAGTTTTCATTAATTCAATTCTCCTGTTTGGTTTTTAAAAACGGTTTCATCGGCTTTTAAATACAATTCCCATTGCCAGGCGGTTCGCAGAATGTCTTCCAATGAAAATTGTGGTTGCCATCCCAGGTTTTTTTTAGCCAAATCGTTATTGGCATAAATGGCTTCTACATCGCCGGGTCTTCTCGGGCCTGTTTTATATTTCAGGGAAACGCCGGTTGTTTTTTCAAAAGCATGAATGGTTTCCAAAACAGAAATGCCGGTGCCGCTACCAAGGTTCAAAATTTCGCAGGTATTACTCTCTTTGTCCTTCAAATTTTTCAATGCCAGTGTATGTGCATGTGCCAAATCGCAGACATGAATAAAATCACGGATACAACTTCCGTCGCGGGTCGCATAGTCGGTACCGTTAACAATCATTTCCGGCAGGCGGCCAATGGCAGTTTGGGTAATAACAGGCACCAGGTTTTGCGGCTTGTCGATGGGCAATTCACCAATGATGGCTTTGGGATGTGCACCCGCCGGATTGAAATAGCGTAAGAGCACAGCAGATAAACCCGATGCTTTTGAAACCTCATTGACCATTTGTTCTCCCATTTGCTTGGTAAGCCCATACGGCGATTGTGCATTTTGTAAAGGTGTAGTTTCCGTTACAGGAATTGTAGTTGCGTTACCATACACCGTACAGGAAGATGAAAAAACAAAACTTTTGGTTTTGAATTCCTGTACACATTTCAATACATTCAATAAGGAATTGATATTGTTATCAAAATACAGTAATGGATTCTTTACAGATTCTTCTACAGATTTATAAGCCGCAAAATGGATAACACCGGCGATGTCGGTATTTTCTAAAAAAATAGCAAATGTATCGTCGTAATTACAGAGGTCAACTTTATAATTTTTGATTTTTTTTCCGGTAATTTTTTCAACGCCCAATAAAATTTTAGGATTGGAACGAACATTATTATCAACAGAAATAACGTCGAAGCCATGTTCTATTAAATCTACAATTGTGTGTGAACCGATATACCCACAACCACCGGTAACTAAAATTTTTTCTGCCATAAGTAGCACAAAAATCAGGCTTTTATTTTAAACAGGATTTCCGCTTAGAAAAGTATTACAATATGATACACACCGGCAGCCAATAAAGCACTTACGGGAATGGTTAAAATCCATGCCCAAAGGAGGTTAATGGTTACGCCCCAACGAACAGCAGATAAACGTTTGGTAGCACCTACACCCATAATTGCACCGGTGATGGTATGCGTAGTACTGACCGGAATCCGCAATGCTTCGGTGATAAATAAGGTAACAGCACCGGCAGTTTCGGCGGCCACTCCTTCGAAGGGTGTAACTTTCGTAATTTTTGTGCCCATGGTTTTGACAATCTTCCAACCGCCACTCATGGTACCCAAACCAATGGCGGTATAACAAGCAATAGGCACCCAGTTTGGCATTTGGCCAAATTCAGTGATCGAACCTCCCGCAATCAACGCCGCTGTGATGATACCCATAACTTTTTGTGCATCATTTCCTCCATGCCCAATACTGAAAGCAGCAGATGAAATAAGTTGTAACCGCTTGAACCAATGATTGGAACGGTGTGCATTAAGTGTACTCAGGTATAAGGAGAATACAGACATAACCGTCAATACCAATGCCAATAACAACCATTTAAAGTTTTTGGTATAAAATATAACCTGCCAGATATAAGCATCGTAATGTGTTTTACCGGCCAGGAATTCCCGGTTGAATTCTAATTTGAAAGCAAGAAAAATAACAACTACGACAAGGATGCCAATGGGAAATATTTTCGATCGAAAACCTTTCTTAAAGGAACTGAGAAACCAGAGCGACATGATAAATGCCATGAGCATTCCAATCAAAGGTGCTAGGAAAATGAAACTGGCAGTTTTGATAATGATAGGTGAGCTGATAGCACTGAATCCGCCACTGGCAATAGCCGCACCGGCAAATCCTCCTATTAATGTATGTGATGAAGAGGAAGGAATGCCCAGCCACCAAGTGAGTAAATTCCAAAGTATGGCAGCAATTAGACCCGCAAAAATAACCGTCATCATATCGCCACCGGCCAGTTTATCGGGATGAACGGTTTTGGAAACCGTATCAGCTACACCATGGTCTTTGAAAATAAAATACGCTAATGAATTAAATAATGCCGCCCATAAAACCGCCTGGAATGGCGTCAGTACTTTGGTGGATACAACGGTGGCAATAGAATTGGCCGCATCATGAAAGCCATTGATAAAATCAAATAAAAGAGCCAGGATAATAATGGTGATTAGAAAAGTTGTCATACTATTTTTTGCAGATTAGTCAATGTGTATTTATGTAATCTTGTCGTTTGCATCAGCCATTAAGCATATTTGATAAGAATGGATTCAATAACATTGCTTACATCTTCACATTTGTCGGTTACGATTTCCATAACCTGGTATATTTCTCTTTTCTTGATGACCTCTTTGGCATCAGGTTCGGTTTCAAAAAGTTTTTCAATACTAAAATCAAAAGCATCATCACCCTGGTTTTCAATACTATTAATTTTGACCAGTGCTTCTCTCATTTTTTGCATTTTTTTCATGTCACGCAGTTCTGTAACGGCAATGCGTACCTGCTCTGCACCTTGTTCTATCAGGTCGGCGAATTTTTGCATGCCGGTATCATTGGGGTCAACATGATAAAAATTTATTTTCTTTCCGGCAGCGTATATATAATCCGCTACATCATCCAGCGAACTGGCGAGGTAATGAATGTCTTCCCTGTCGAATGGTGTAATGAAATTGCGGCCTAATTCTGTAAAAACTTTATGCGTATAATCATCATTTTCATGCTCCAAATCTTTTAATTCTTTGATGAGGATGCCTCTTTGATCAAAATCGGGTTCAGCCACAACTTTTTTGAGCAGGCTACCCATTTTGGCTACATTGTTAGCTACATTTTCAAATAGTTCAAAAAATGTTTTGTTCTTGGGCATGAAAATTTTCAGGAAAGATTGTAGTGCCATTGGTTTAGTTTTAGTCTGTCAAAAATAAACTCGGTGTTTATATTTACGAAAGTTATTTTCAATTGCCAGCAGGGTTTATCCCTCCACTTTCGTTATAAGGTTTTAAAATTAAGGCTATCATCCGACTTCGACGCCAATATCCTTTTATTTTTTTAAAATTTTGCTAAATAATCGATTTGTATGTGGTACATGATTTCAATTTGATGTTTTGCAAATTCACAAATGGTATAATTGTGCAGGCAACGATTATCTTCAGCTTTAAACATTGCAAAGTCAATCAAACGCAATAAATTTTTTCAGGCAGACAGCGAATCCGGGATCCGAATCGTCCTATGCAACAATAGATTAACTGGCTTTTTCGGGAAAGCCTTCCTAACTTTGCAACATTGCCTTATGATGAAATATGTAAAATATTATATTGTTTGTTTATTTCTTCTGTCTGCTCAATTCATTTCAGCACAAGGATTGAGCGTTTCAGATACGCTGACTATTCCGGCCAATTTCAAACCCGAATTCAAGCGGCAGTTGAATCATGACAAAATAGATGCGGAGCAAAAAAGGATTTTAGCATCAGACGGCAAAGCCGATAGTTTTTTCAATATTTCAGATAATGAAGAAATTAACTATCTCGCTACACAGGCATTGACAAAAAAAGTAGATGTATTACAATATTTAATTGAAACCGATACTTTACTCGACCATCGCCTGAAAGTAAAATATTTATATGGCCTCGAAAGTGTGTTGAAATATTTTTCGCTTGCATCGCAACTTACTACCGATAAAAAAGTCAACCCGGTAGGTTTGCCCATTATTATTCGTTCTTATGAAGAATGTGTCAATCAAGATAAAATACACCAATCCATTGAACCCATAATAGAAAAACTACCTTACGATGTGGGTATTGCCGTATTGGGTGCCGATATTTTTGAAAATAATAAGGGTTATACCGATGCCAGAAATAACCTGGTGTTGAAATTCTGCACATTGCATCCGGAAAAAATGTTGGCTACACTGATGGATAATCCGGGCATGCCATTTGCCGACAGTCTTGTTCGGGCAATCGACAAAATGAAATTTGCCAAACAATTATACGATTACTCGCAAGCCAATAATTCATTGGGCCGCATCATCAGAAGTATCAATGATGATAAATTTATTCGTACAATTGTGCAGATGGCCAAGAGCAGAAGCGGCCAACAATATTTCCCTTTTCTCGACAATATTGTCAGTGGAAAACTCACTATCGCCGATATAGATGAAGTAAAAAATGATTCCTTATTGTATTATCGGTTGTTGGTAAAAACAGAAATGGATTATGCCGGCCGTTTGTTGAATAAAGACACGGCATTTGAATATAAATCATTATCGAAACGATTAGTGGATAAAGCCAAAGCCAGTTTTGTCAATATCATCAACGGATTGCATACTGAAGCAGCAAGTGTCCGATTCAAATGTATTCAACCATTGACGGCAGAAGAATTGTATTACCTCGCTGTTTCTTCTGATGGTTCTATTTATACTTCCAGTTTTGTGAAAGGTGTATTTCCATTGATGATGAAGAAAATTAATTACCGTGGCGATTCTTTATTAATGTTATTGCATTTCGATAAATACCGCAAGTTTATCAAAATGTCGGCCGGCTTCAATACATTGAGTACCTTTTTAAGTTCATTTCCACAACCACAAAACCCCGGCGAAGAGAGTTATGCGGAAAAGCTGATGAAAGCTTTTGTAGGCAAATTAGAACAAGGCGATGGCCTGGAAGATGGTGTAGATGTAGCGGATTCTTATGCCAGCATTGAAGAATCCATCAAACCATTGGCAGTGCAAATGCTCAAAAATGTAGAAGATAATTATGAACGCAATAAAAAAGCCGGCAATAAAAGAGGCATGGCCATTTATAATATTTTACGCAATCTTTTTCTTTCTGCCGATACAGCCAATCATGTTGATTTGACTAAAGTGCTGGGCATTCCACCTATTTATGAAATGCCTTATAAATCATTGGTCAATAAAAACGGACAAGTCGTGATGCAAGTCTTTTTTTATGGCGATAAAGACGGACAAGGAATTTTCAGGGGTTTTGTGCGAATGTTTCAAAACCGTAATTGGCAAATTGATGAATCGAATAAACAATGGGTAAAAATTACATCGGCCAACGGAAAGCCGGTTATCATTTTTGCCAATAGGGCATTGCCGGAAGAACTGGGCGAAGATGAACAAGCCCAAAAAGCTTTGCACAAATACATGGAACAAAATCAACTATTCCCAACCGTTACCATTCACCGCGGGCATAGTTATTATGCCGATGCCACCATCAGCCAGATGTTTCCCAGTTCCAAAATAGTTTTTCTCGGTTCCTGTGGCGGTTATCATCTCATTCATGATGTATTGGCCAAAGCCGACGATGCACATATCATTGCTTCCAAACAAATTGGTGCTACTGAAGTCAACCGGCCGTTTTTTCAATTGCTGGCTGATAAAGTACGGACAGGTCAAAACATCGATTGGATTCCTTTTTGGGAAGAATTAGATAGAATGGTGGCGGCCCGTGAGTTTGAAGATTATATACCGCCGTATAAAAACCTGGGAGCTTTATTTATCAAGGCATATAAAATTGCCATGGGTGAAGAAGCAGAACCCAAATCCTTTTAATCGCTTTCTTCTTTCTACATTTGTCAGAGTCTTTCATCGAAAACATTGAAACAAATTGTCGGGCGAATCAACAAAAATTTCTTTTGATTTTTCATTATTGCGTAGGGTATTTCAGTATACAAAACCTTACAGGAAGAAATTTGCTCTCTCCGTTGTGCTGGCCATATTATTGGCATTGTTTACACCGCTTCGGCCGTTATTAATTCAAATAACCGTCAACCAATATATTGCCAACGCATTGGCCGATATGCTGGTAAAAATTACCTTGATTCAAATCGGTATGATATTGATAGAAACTGCCATCCGGTTTTTATTTACTTATACCACTGCATTGCTCGGACAATCTGTGGTGCATGATTTGCGAGTCAATACGTATAAAAAAATATTGAACCTGAATTTGTCACAATTTGACAAAACACCGATTGGTACATTAACAACAAGAACAATTAATGACATCGAATCTGTCAATAATATTTTTTCTGACGGGCTTATTCCCATCATTGCCGATTTATTGTCTATCGTTTGTGTATTGGTCTATATGTTTTGGAGCGATTGGCAACTGACACTCATTGCATTGATTCCTTTCCCGTTGATTTTGATAGCCACATATTATTTTAAAGAAAGCATTAATAAATCATTTATAAAAGTTAGGAATGCCGTTGCCAGGTTAAATGCTTTTGTACAGGAACATTTGACAGGTATGTCAGTCGTGCAGGCATTTGCAGCAGAAAAAAGGGAATTTGAAAAATTTAAACTTATCAATAAAGACCACCGTAATGCAAATATCAAAGCCATCTTTGCCTATTCTGTTTTCTTTCCGGTGGTTGAAATAATTTCTGCCTTATCCATTGGCCTGATTGTTTGGTATGGTGCGGGCCAGCGAACCGAAGCCGGAACCATCATTTCTTTTATTCTTTGTTTGAATTTATTGTTTCGCCCTTTACGAATGCTGGCCGATAAATTCAATGTATTGCAAATGGGCATTATTGCCAGTGAAAGGGTTTTTAAAATTATGGACATCAAAGATGTAATGACAGATGATGGCCAATATGTACCCTTGCAGGTAAAAGGAAAAATTATTTTCGATGATGTTAGTTTCGCTTATACAGCAGATAAAGAAGTATTAAAACATATTTCTTTTGCAGCGCAACCCGGCGAAACCATCGCCATCGTCGGGCATACGGGTAGTGGCAAAAGCACCATCGTCAGTTTATTAAATCGTTTGTACCCGATTCGGCATGGACAAATTTCCATCGATGATGTCAATATAGAAGATTTTCAATTGGATGCTTTGCGCAGAAATATCGGCGTTGTATTGCAGGATGTTTTTTTATTCTCCGGCTCGGTAATGGAAAATATTACTATGCGTAACCCTGCTATTTCAAAAGAAAGAGTAGTGGAAGCTGCCAAAATGATTGATATGCATGATTTCATAATGCAATTGCCCAATGGCTACGATTATAATGTAATGGAAAGAGGTGCCACATTATCGTTGGGACAACGGCAACTGTTGTCATTCATTCGAGCCATGTTGTATAAACCTTCAATTCTTGTGTTAGATGAAGCCACTTCTTCTGTTGATTCCGAAAGTGAGAGGTTGATTCAAAAAGCGATTGATAAACTGATTGAAGGCCGAACCTCTATTGTCATTGCCCACCGGCTTTCTACCATTCGAAAAGCCAGCCGCATTATCGTGTTGGATAAAGGCGAAATCAAAGAAATGGGCACCCACGATGAATTGATGCAAGCCGGCGGATTTTATACTCGTTTGCACGACTTGCAATTCCATAAAAATCATGTCGGCGAATCGTGAAAAATAAACATGAAAAATCCTGCAAATGGGTTTTAAATGCTTGCAAACCAATAGGAAAAACAAATTTTAACCGACAGTGAAATGTGAGGCTAATCCGCTAAAATTTATAGATTTTTATACGGCGGAATAAAAACTGATATTTTTTTCAAATTCCTTTCATTCAAGGCAGGTTTTCACCCCTGCATCCTTATCTTTGCGCCAAATTTCGAAGCAGGTATGACAGGACAACGTTTCAAATCCTTTGCTGTAGCGGTTTTCAGCATTTTTTGCCTCCTTTTTTCAGGCTCGGCTTTGGCCCAGCATGAAGGAGCAGATACTATGCAGCAAAAGAAAGAACAAGCAGCAATCAATCATGAAGGTGAAAAAGAAAAATTCGATGCCGGTAAGCTCATTTTCGGACACGTATTGAACGGCCACGAATTTCATTTTTTAAACATTGGCGACAAGCCGATTTCTATTCCTTTGCCGATTATCCTGTATTCTCCCCAGAGGGGATTTACAACCTTTATGTCTTCCAAATTTGAGCATGGCCATAAAGATTACAAACAATACCGGATGCTCACAGAACACTCCATTGCCGAAATGGGACTGGACACCAAAAAATATGTAGAAGGCGATATTGTACCGGTAACAGCTTCCGGCGATTTAGATACCGGAGTTAAATTGTACGACGTATCGCTCACAAGAAATGTAGTACAAATGTTGTTGGCATTGATTCTCTTTGTCTGGATTATGATCCGCATTGCCAATAGGTATAAAAAAGGCATTGGTGTAACCTCGGCTCCAAAAGGTTCACAAAGTTTAATGGAGCCGGTCATAGAATTTATTAGGGATGAAGTGGCCATTCCCAACCTGGGACGTAAGTATCCGAAATATTTACCTTTTTTATTAGCCTTATTCTTCTTCATATTAATTAATAATTTATTCGGCATGATTCCCGGTTCGGCCAATGTAACCGGCAATATTGCATTTACACTGGTATTGGGTGTTGTCTTTTTTATTGTGTTGTTATTTAGTAGTAATAAACATTATTGGACACATATTTTCAATCCGCCGGGCATTCCCTTAGGTGTGAAATTTATTTTAGTGCCCGTAGAGATTTTGAGTTTATTCATCAAACCACTGGCATTGATCATTCGACTTTTTGCCAATATGGTTGCCGGGCATATCATTATTATTTGTTTGATTTCACTGATATTTATTTTCACCAATCTGAGTACTTCAGCCGGTTGGGGATCAGCACCATTTTCTATTGCCTTTACCATATTTATTTATTTCATTGAAATATTGGTCGCCTTTATCCAGGCCTTCATCTTTGCGATGTTGTCGGCAGTATTTATCGGGCAGGCTTTAGAAGGAGAACATCATGATGATGAGCATCTCAAAGAAGATTTGAATTTGAACAAAGATGTGCATTTGTATGATGATGCAGTGATTGTATAAAAATTGAGTATCGTTTTTTTTAATTATAAAAAGTAGAAAGATGGATTTATTAAATGTGTTTATGTTGGCTGCCACTGCAAATGCCGGTGGTGCTATTGGTGCAGGCCTTGCTGCTATCGGTGCCGGTATCGGTATCGGTTTGATTGGTAAAGGTGCTGTTGAAGCCATTGCTCGTCAGCCGGAAGCATTGAACGATATCCGTTCAAACATGATCCTGACAGCAGCCCTAGTAGAAGGTGCTGCCTTGTTCGGAATCATTGTTGGATTCCTGGCGATGGTGCTGTAAAAGACCAACAAAAGAAATTACTGTATCTCAAGCAAAGGGCGGCGGGTACAGTAATTTTCCTTCTTGCTGAAGGTTTATTTTTGAAAGAAAGAAAATTTAAAATATGAGATTACTGATTCCTGAATTCGGTTTATTGATTTGGACGCTGGTAGCGTTCCTGGTTTTTTATTTTATCTTAAAGAAAAAAGCATGGCCGCTCATCATGAAAGGACTGCGTGACCGGGAGAATACCATCACCGAATCTTTAGCCACTGCCCGCAAGGTAAAAGAAGAAATGGCTCAGATGAAAAGTGAAAACGAAGCTTTATTGGCTTCTGCCCGTGAAGAAAGAGCCAAAATGATTAAAGAAGCCAGGGAGACAAAAGAAAAGATGATAAATGACGCCAAAGAAAGTGCTAAAACCGAAGCAAATAAAATTATTTCTGATGCACAAGCTGCTATCAACGCCCAAAAAATGGCCGCCATCATCGATGTGAAAAACCAAGTGGGTAAACTGGTAATTGAAGTCAGTGAGAAAGTGTTGAAAAAAGAACTGAGCAATAAAGATGCCCAGGAATCACATATTCAAAACCTGGTGGATAGCGTAAAACTGAATTAATTAAAACATTGACATGCCCAACCCAAGATTAGCATCCAGATACGCCAAAGCATTGCTCGATTTGTCTATCGAAAGAGGTGAATTGGAAGAAGTGTTTACCGACATGCAATGGATACAGGCTGTTTGCAAATCCAACCCGGATTTTGTGAGCTTATTGCGCAGCCCGATTGTAAATGCCGACGTAAAACAAAAGATTTTGGATGAAATTTGTACGGGTAAAATTGGTCAGTTGGCCATGGCGTTTAATAAACTTTTAATCATCAAAGGAAGAGAAAGAAACCTGCCGGAAATAGCTGTTGCCTTTGCTGATGCGTATAAAGTGGAAAAACATATCCATACTGTAAAGTTGACAACTGCTTCACCGATTTCTGATGCTACGAAAGAAAAAATCATTAACCAGATAAAAAGTACGGCAGGATATGAGAAAATAGAAATCGAAGAAAAAGTCAATGAAGATTTGATTGGCGGTTTTGTATTACAAATCGGCGACCAGTTAGTCGATGCGAGTATTTCCTACGACCTGAAAGCTATCGCCAAGCAATTCGAGAACAACGATTTTATTTATAATGTGAGATAAACCAATTTTTTTAAAAAAAAATTATAAACGATAAAATAGTATAAAATGGCAGAGATAAAACCAGATGAAATATCGGCGATACTACGCCAGCAATTGAGCAACTTTAATGCAGCTGCAGACCTTGAAGAAGTAGGTTCTGTTTTGCAGGTCGGTGACGGTATTGCCCGTGTATATGGATTGGGAAATGTGCGTTACGGTGAGTTGGTAGAATTTGAAAATGGCGTAAAAGCGATTGCCCTGAACCTCGAAGAAGATAATGTAGGTGTGGTATTAATGGGTGAAAGCGGCGACATTAAAGAAGGTGCCAAAGTAAAACGTACCGGACAAATTGCTTCCATCAATGTAGGTGAAGGTATGGTAGGCCGTGTGGTCAATACCTTGGGTAAGCCAATCGACGGTAAAGGCCCCATCACCGGCGAATTATATGAAATGCCATTGGAAAGAAAAGCACCGGGTGTAATCTACCGTGAACCAGTTACTGAGCCGTTGCAAACAGGTATCAAAGCCATCGATGCCATGATTCCTATCGGACGTGGACAAAGAGAGTTGGTCATCGGCGACCGCCAAACCGGTAAAACCGCCATTTGCGTAGATACCATTATCAACCAGAAAGAATTTTTCGAAGCCGGCGAACCGGTGTATTGTATTTATGTGGCCATCGGCCAGAAGGCTTCTACCATTGCCAGCGTTATGCAAACTTTACAGGATGCAGGAGCGATGGAGTACACAACTATTGTGGCGGCTTCTGCTTCCGATCCGGCACCTTTACAATTCTATGCACCTTTTGCAGGTGCTGCCATCGGCGAGTATTTTCGTGATACCGGCCGGCCGGCATTGATTATTTATGATGACTTATCAAAACAAGCAGTAGCATACCGTGAAGTGTCATTATTGCTCCGTCGCCCACCGGGACGTGAAGCCTATCCGGGTGATGTGTTTTACCTGCATAGCCGTTTGCTGGAAAGAGCAGCAAAAGTTATCAGCGATGATAATGTGGCCAAAAATATGAATGACGTTCCCGACAGTATTAAACATCTTGTAAAAGGCGGCGGTTCATTAACAGCATTACCAATTATTGAAACACAGGCCGGAGACGTTTCTGCTTATATTCCTACCAACGTAATTTCTATTACTGACGGACAGATATTCTTAGAAACGAACCTTTTCCTTTCCGGTATTCGTCCGGCTATCAACGTCGGTATTTCTGTAAGCCGTGTGGGTGGAAACGCACAGAAAAAATCGATGAAGAAAGTAGCCGGTACTTTAAAACTTGACCAGGCATTGTATCGTGAGTTGGAAGCTTTCTCTAAATTCGGTGGCGACCTCGATGCAGCTACCAAAAATGTAATTGATAAAGGTGCCCGGAACGTGGAGATTCTGAAACAAGCACAATACTCACCCATGTCCGTTGAAAAACAAGTAGCTATCATTTATCTTGGAACAAATGGTTTGATAAAAGAAGTGCCGGTAAAAAGAGTGAAAGAATTTGAAGAGCATTTCTTAACGGAAATGGATAATAAATTGCCGGATGTAATGGCCGAATTCAAAGCCGGCAAATTACCCGAAGAAGGATTGAAGCAAATGGTAGAACTGGCACAGGGACTTATACCACAGTACAAAGCGTAAATTTTCAATAAACAATTTGTAAAAGGCAGCCTTCGGGCTGTCTTTTTTTTGGGAATACGTAGAAATTCCAAAAGACTTTTGATATTTTTACTATTATTTTCATATTGTAAGTAATTGATTTTCAATAGCAATAGTAAAAATACTACAGAAAATACGGTATTTTTTACGAAAAATCACTCGGAAAACTTGCAAGTATAAAACCTGCGTATTATGTTTGTCTTCGAATCGAACAAATCCTTAGAAAACGACGAAATCCAACCCCTTGAAACAAACTGATTGCAAAATCCAGCATTGCGCTGCCGTCTGTTTCAATTTTTTTTACCGGGATTTCATTGTTGATAAGGTGAAGCTGAAAAGCACTCGATTTTTCCGTAAACCCTAAAACGAAAACAATGAAAACAATTTTACCCAACCGTAAGAATTTTTTAATTCTGATTATTGCGTTTTTGATGTCCTGTGTTATAGTGAAAGTGCAGGCGCAAAGCGGCTCAGGTAACCTGACTAATGGCCTGAAATTCAATAGCTATTCTTTAATCAGTGGTCAGGATTTAAAAAAAGGTGCACAGTATCTCTACACAAAAGTGAACGACTCTACCGATGCTATTGTTAGTATCGATAGTCTTGTGAATGGCGCCAAAGTGGCCAAAATAGATGATAATAGTAATGGTACCGGTTATAAAGACGCTTTCCAACCTGCAATAAAATCAGGTAATGTTATTGGAGATTCTTATGCAGTCTTCGGGATTCATTTTTTCAGGACCGGAACAAATACTCCAATTATTTTAAAAGATGTGAATGGTACGGCTTTGGATATTGATGGCAATGCCGGTTTAAAAGAATTTGTTGTGGTAGATGCGGGTGCCGGCAGTACAATGCAGTATTTGTCGCTCAATTCTGATATTAATATATTGCAAATTTTAACCGGTTGTTTTAAAGGCATTAATGCTTTAGGTATTGAAAGAAGCGGTATTGATACTTCTTCCTTTAAAAATATGTTTACGGCCAGTAATACTGCCGGCGTTTCTTCTATGACGATTAAGGCCGGTACATTTACGGTTGTACCACAAACTACAGAACGTCAATATAGTATTTATATGAAGGGTTTTGTGTATCCACCTAATAATTCAACCTTGCCAGTTAAATTAGATGCTTTCAATGCCATTTTAAATCAATCTCAAACAAAAGTTGACCTGACCTGGAATACAGCACAGGAAATCAATGCCAGTCATTTTATTGTACAAAAAAGCAATGACGGTACAAACTATCAGGATATAGCAACTGTTTTTGCCATGGGCAATACCAGCGAACAAACCAACTATGCTTTTAAAGATGATGTATCCAATGATGCTTCTGATGTAATTTATTACCGCCTGCAAATGGTGGATATTGATGCCCGTTATGAGTATTCAAAAGTTAGAATCATTCGGATTAACAGGCAAGCCAAAAATGAAATCAAAATTTTAACTTACCCTAATCCGGCCATTAATGAATTGCGTGTTACAGTACCGGCCAACTGGCAGAATAAAAAGATTGTGTACCAGGTGTTCAATTTGAGTGGACAAACAATGTTGCAAACCATCAATGCGAACAGCAGCCAGACAGAAATTTTGAATATCAGTCAACTGAACAAAGGCATGTATTTTATAAAATTGACATGTGAAGGGCAAACGGCACAACAAAAAATTATCAAAATGTAAATACAGGATTATACAATAGGGCTCCGGACATCGCCGCCTCGTAAAAAACGAGGCGGTTTTTTTTATAAATAAACTTTGGTTAACAAGGTTATATGTAAGTTTGCGGCCTATTTCAACAACCAACATATTTACGATGAAAAGGATTGTGTTTTTAATTCCTGTTTTATTATTGTCCACTTATTTGCTGTCGCAAACAACAATCAGCGGCACAATTACAGATCATAAAAAGCAACCGGTAGCCGGTGCCAGTGTTACAATCAAAGACAGTTATGATGGTGCCACCACCGATTCGCTGGGAAGGTTTTCTTTTACAACTTTTGAAAAAGGTACACAAACACTCGTCGTAACCAATATTGGTTTTGTATCTGAAGAACAAACGATTTCACTTGCCGGAGAAGCAATGACGCTCAACATTGAAATGAAACAAAAGATAACGGAACTTTCTGCTGTTGTACTTTCTGCCGGAAGTTTTGAAGCCAGCGACAGGAAAAGAGCTACCGCTGTGCTCGACCCTATTGATATTGTAACTACAGCCAGTGCCAATGGTGAAATTACCGGTGCTTTAAAAACTTTGCCCGGCACACAACAAGTTGGCGAACAGGAAGGTTTATTTGTAAGGGGTGGTACAGCTGCCGAAACCAAAACTTTTATAGACGGAACGCTGGTCAATAATTTCTTTTATAGTTCGGTTCCGAATATTGCACAATTCAGCAGGTTTTCACCTTTTCTTTTTAAAGGCACTGTATTTAGTACAGGTGGTTATTCTGCTTTATACGGCCAGGCACTTTCTTCAGCATTGATATTGGAATCAATTGATTTGCCCGAAAGAAGTTCGGCCAATGTGGGGCTGTCAGTATTGAGTGCCAATGCAGGATTGCAACACTTGGCAAAAAATAAAAAATCTTCCTGGGGTGTTAATTATTCTTATACGGATTTGAGTTTGGCTTTTGCCGTTATCAAACAAAGACAGGATTATTCAAGAGTGCCGCGGGTGCATAATTTTGATGCCAATTTCCGTTTCAAAACTTCGCCTACCGGAATGGTAAAATATTATGGTTATGTCAGTAATAACAAATTAGGATTTACTGTCAGTAGCATTGACTCTTTGGGTTATCTCGATAAATTTGCCATAGCGAATACCAATATTTATCACAACCTTTCCTGGAAAGAAAATTTACATCACCGATGGAAAATTCATATTGGCCTTTCCTATTCGAATAATAAAGACGACATCAATAGTGGCTTGCAGGACCAGCAGAAAAATGATGTCGTATTAACTGGGTTAGAATTTAAAAATTTTGGTATTAAAACCAAAGGCAACTATTTCAATGCAAGACTGGTGTTGGAAAAGAAATTTAAAGGATTGACAGCATTGCGTTTTGGCACAGAATATAATTACAGTAAAGACCACCTTGTTTTTACTGATTATAACGGTCAGCCATACACGAATAATATCAGCGAAAACCTGAATGCCTTATTTGCCGAATCGGATATATATGTAACCAATGATTTGGCCATCAAAACCGGGTTACGGGCCGAATATGCTTCATTGCTCAAAAAATATAACCTGGCTCCCCGGCTATCGCTGGCATATAAACTGGGTAAACATACGCAAGCCTCTTTGGCCTATGGAATTTTTTATCAAAACCCTGAAAAAAAATATTTGCCTTCGCCCAATATGCTGGACTTTATGAAAGCCACGCATTATATATTGCAATTTCAGAAAGTGGCTAACCAGCAGTCATTCCGGGTAGAAATGTTTTATAAGAAATATCAGCATCTTGTAAAAACCGATGCAACGCAAAACACACAATTTGCCATCAATAACAATGGTTTCGGTGATGCCAAAGGCATTGAATTTTTCTGGAGAGATAAAAAGACAATTAAAAATTTAGACTACTGGATTTCTTATTCCTATTTAGACACCAAAAGAGATTTTTTGAATTTTCCTTATGCCATAACGCCCAATTTTGCTGCTAAGCATACGGCATCTATTGTGGCCAAGAAATTTATTGAGCCGATTAAGCTGAACCTGAATATTGCTTATAATTTTGCCAGTGGCCGTCCTTATTATGACATTCAATATGACGGCTCGCAGTATAAATTTACCGACAGAGGAACGGTACCAAGCTATAATAATGTCAGTTTTGCCCTGAATTATCTGCCGTTTATCGGTAAAAAAAATGCGACGGTATTTCCGGTCTATGTTTTGCAGGTAAGTAATATCTTTAACTTCAAACAAACCTATGGCTACCAATATTCTTATAACGGCGCCCGAAAAGAGGCCATTGTACCAACATCCAGAATGTTTGTTTTCATTGGTGCATTTATTAGTTTCGGTACCGACAGGAGCGATGAAGTCATCAATAACGGCTTATAAAAAATAAAATTTTAAAACACCAAACAATGAAAAAATATTTATTGACACTGACAACAGTTCTATGGTTATGTGCAGCATTTGCACAAAATGATAAATACACAAATGCCATGCTGCCCAAAATTGCATTGCTCGATTCGAATAATTCGGTAGATGAATGGAAATCTTTGTCGAATGCATTTGAAAGAATTGCCGATGCGGAAAAAACAAAATGGGAACCTTATTACTACGCATCATTTTGTATGGTAACAGCCGGCAGCCGCGCAATGCCTACGGATGGCAGCATGGGCGATAATACAAAAATTTCTGATCCTTATGCAGATAAAGCAGAACAATTGCTGGATAAAGCTTCCGCATTGAGTAAAGACAATTCAGAAATTTATTGTGTAAGTAAAATGATTCATTCGCTCAGGATGAGGGGCAACCCGATGGCCCGGTATATGACAGAAGGCGCCAAAGCTTCCGAGGCTTTGGAAAAAGCAAAAAAATTAAATCCCTATAATCCGAGAGTTTATATTCTTGAAGGGGAAGATAAATATTATACACCGGAACAATATGGTGGTGATAAAGATGAAGCTAAAAAACTATTTGAAAAAGCAAAAGATCTGTTTTCAATTGATAAAGCTATTACCCCAACTGAACCGCAATGGGGTCAAGGACTGGTTTGGTATTTTTTATCACAGTATAAATAATCTTTTTAAAATATATTTTGTATAAATGAGAAAGCCCTTTTCGAAAAAAGGGCTGTTCTCTTTGGTGCTCTATGTGTATGAAAGCTTTTTTAGAATGTTATTTGCGTTTGTGAATGGGTTGCAAGGCCAGCGGAGGTTGTCTTTTCCGATTGCGAGGTTTTATTAAATGTTTCAACCATTGTTTGAATTTCTTTTTCATCCGGATTAATTTTTGGGATTGATAACAATAGTTTTTGAATACGTAGTTCGATTATCTTTTTCAAATAATTTGATGCGGTACATAATTTTTCTGTGACTGGCATTTTCGAAAAAAAGATATTGATCAGCGTCGTTCTTTTCGGAGCTGAAGACCAGGGCGGCTACTCGAAAATGTTGGCCGTCTGTACTTTTTTCTACATCAAATTTGTAAGTGGATTCATTTTGGCTGACATTCCATTGCAACCAAACTTTGTGTTGTAATATTTGCCCCTTAAAATTTTCAATTTTTGAAGAATCATTTTGCGGCGCCTTTACAACTTGTTGATTTGTAAAAGGAGGTGTGATGTTTTTATCTGTTGGCAAATAAATGCGCAACAACATAATACTGAATGCAATGAATAACTTAATCATTTCTTATGGGTTTGAATATGAATTATCCAAGTGTCCCACAGAAATATTGGATGTTAGTTTTGGTTACGACACCCCAGTCTGTCAAAAAATTATTTTTTCATAAGAGTTGCAGTATGAAACTGAACCGGTACGGAAAAATATCGTAGTTTTACGAGGGTTTATGTGGTTTTCTGTAACAATGACAAACCTAATAACTGGGCAGTATAATTGCAAGTTTTTTGCAATTATTTTTTTAACTATGGCTAAATAAAAATGAAATTCCGTTTTAAATGAAACTCAAATTGTAAAAATGGAAAAAATTATCAGGGTGAAAAACCTGACCAAAGATTTTAAAGAACTGCGTGCTGTTGATAATCTTTCTTTTGAAGTAACGAAAGGGCAGGTGTATGGTTTTTTAGGACAAAACGGCGCCGGAAAATCCACTACCATTAGAATGTTATTGAGTTTGATAAAACCGACGGCCGGTTCTATTGAAATTTTTGGGCTGAATTTATTCCAAAACAGGAAGGAGATTTTACGACAAGTAGGTGCCATTATTGAAAAACCGGATTTGTATAAATATTTATCGGTTCTTGAAAATCTTAAAATATTTGCTGCCATGAGTGGCAAACGCCTTAGCACCCCAAAATTATTGGAACAATTAGCAGTTGTAGGGCTGGCCGACCGGGCACATAGTAAAGTAAAAACTTGTTCGCAGGGAATGAAACAAAGATTAGGCATTGCCACTGCATTGGTACATAACCCACAATTGATTCTACTTGATGAACCTACCAACGGGCTCGACCCGCAAGGCATTGTAGATATTCGTAAACTCATTATCCGATTGAGTAAAGAGTTGCAAAAAACCGTTTTAATTTCATCACACCAACTCAATGAAGTAGAACTTATAGCCGATGCCATGATTATTATTGATAAAGGGAAAAAAGTCATGGAAGGAAAAGTGAGTGAATTATTTGATCCGGCAGAAACAGTTGTTGAATTAAAAACAACGGATGATGCATTGATGATTGAAAAAATTAAACAAGCCGGTTGGCAAAATATTATACAGGAAAAAAGAAGCGATTGCATTTTACTAAAACTTCATAAAAAAGATATTCCATCGATATTGCAAAAACTGGTGAAGCTGGATATTCCAATTCTTTCATTTTATTCCAGGCATTCTTTAGAAGATTATTTTTTCTCATTAACATCGGCAAAACATGTTTTGGCAGCTACTGACAATTGAATTAAAAAAAATATTTAAGCGGCCCCGGACATATATTGCCTTTGGGGCTATTCTTGTAATTGTTTTCCTGATTCAAATTGCAATTAAATACGATGGCAAGTCTTATTTTGATTTGTTGCTGAATAACCTGTCCGGTTCATTTGAGTTTGACGATGATTTCAAACACAAATTCATCAATGGGTATTTGATTTGTTTTGTTATTCTGAATACATTATTAATTCAAATGCCATTGCTTGTGGCATTAGTGGCCGGTGATGCAATTGCCGGCGAAGCCAATATGGGTACCTTACGTTTGTCATTGACCAAGCCTGTCAGCCGGACCGAATATATGATTGTCAAATTTGTTGCTTCCTTTATTTATACGATTGCATTATTGGTATTGATGGCCATTTTTGCTTTGTTGGGCAGTATGTTTATTTTCGGTACCAATGACATGGTTGTACTTCGCTCTGAAGGAATTGAATTAATCAAACAGTCAGATGTGTTGTGGCGTTACCTGGCAGCATTTGGATATGCCGCTATTGCACTTACTACCGTTTCGGCCATTGCATTTTTGTTTAGTGTACTTGCTGAAAATTCTATCGGTCCTATCATTGCAACGATGAGTATTGTTTTGGTCTTTACTATTTTATCGCAAATGAATATCCCTTTTTACGATGATACCATAAAACCGTATTTGTTTACAACACATACTGTAGCCTGGAAAGGGTTTTTCTATGTGAAAGCAGATGCCAGCGGCACAACAATTAATGGGAGTATAGAAAATTTACCGGCTATCATGCGAAGCTTGGGCATCCTTGTGATGTATATTTTCGTCTTCTTCGGTATAGCCACATGGATTTTTAATAAAAAAGATATTCTTACTTGATTATGATGAAAAAAAAATATTGCATAAAAAATTTAATCTCGATCATGGTGATGTCCATTATTGGATTTAGCATGCCGGTCAATGCGCAGCCGCCGCAAACAGTTATTCAAAATGTACAGGCAAAATTGAAAAAAGTGAAAAATTATGTGGCCACCGGTAGAATGAAAACCAATGTGATTTTTATCAAAGCACCTATTGCCAAAGTAAAAGTGTATTACAAAAGCCCGAACCTTTTGCAAATAAAAAACGAATCAGGCATTTCATTTATACCGAAAGGAGCTATCAATATCAACCTGAATTCTATTTTTGTCGATCCCGATGGCTTTGATTTGATAGATATGGGTAAAGATGCATCCACTTCCTGGCGGGTAATAAAACTATTGCCCAAAGATGAAAACGCCAATATTGTTTTATCAACTTTATATATTGACACCAAAAACTGGTTGATACAAAAAGCTACAACGACAACAAAGGAGAATGGTACTTACGAACTACGGATGACTTATGGAAAATATGCCGATTGGGGTTTGGCCGATAAAGTTGTATTCCGCTTCAATACAGAAAATTATAAATTGCCCAAAGGCATCACATTTGATTATGACGATGGCTCCGATAATAAAACGAATAGCCAACTCAAAAAGAAAAAAGGTGAATTGATCATTAATTATTCATCTTACGTTATCAATAAAGGGTTACCTGATACTGTCTTTCAATAAAAATTATTCTTCAATGGCTTCATCTTTGGCATTGGCCATAATGGTGCGAGTCATATTTCTGAGAGGATTGCTTCTCATTTCGGCGTAGCCATTTCTCCTGTTTAAAATATCAATACACTCAAAAACAGAAGTCATAAATGATAAATGATTGGCTTTATTTTTTCCGGCTATATCAAATGCTACACCATGGTCGGGTGAAGTACGTACTGCCGGTAAGCCTGCTGTGAAATTGACACCTTCGCCAATAGCCAGTGCTTTAAATGGAATCAAACCCTGGTCGTGGTACATGGCCAGTACGGCATCAAAATTTTCATATCCTTGGCGGGCAAAAAAAGCATCGGCACTATACGGCCCAACGACCAGTTGGTTATTATTTTTTGCTTCCCGGATTGCAGGTTTGATGATTTGCTCTTCTTCGCTGCCAATTAAACCTTCATCGCCGGCATGTGGGTTGAGTCCGAGCACTGCAATTTTGGGTTTGTCAATACCAAAATCCTGTTGCAAACTTTTGTGCATGATATTGAGTTTGCTGACGATTTTTTCTTTTGTGATATGTGCTGAAATTTCTTTGACAGGTACATGTTCGGTCACCAGGGCTACCCTGAAATTATTGGCACACAACATCATCACCACATCGGGCATAGTGAACATTTCTTTCAGAAAAGGCGTATGGCCGGTATAAGTAAAATCGGGGGTTTGAATATTTTTTTTGTGAATGGGTGCTGTTACCAATCCATCTATTTGTTTTTGTTTGAGTGCAGCTACGGCAGTTTGTAAAGAAAGAATTGCATATTTACCACCTTCATCGGTCAACATGCCGGGATTAATATTTACATTTTCTTCCCAACATTGGAATAAATTAATTGTATTAGGTTTTATTTTATCAAACTCTTTTGTAATCTGGTAATTGAAATTATATTCCGGAATAGATTTTTTATAAAAATTTATGACTTTATTGGAGGCAAAAACAATCGGTGTACAATATTGTAAAATCCGCTGGTCCGAAAAAGTCTTGATGATGATTTCAATGCCGATACCGTTCAGGTCGCCACAGCTAATGCCAATCACCGGTTTATCTGAATGATGCATAATGGTAAAATTGGTGGTAAAAATACTGATTTCAATTGTATTGAAACCTATTACAAAGAATCAATTTTACTTATTGATGGTTTACATATTTATTTTGATGCAAGGCAGAAGTGTCTGTTAGGGTTTTCATGAATAAAATTATTTGCCGCATTTCTTTTTTTGAAAGTTTGAGTTTTTCAAAAGGCAAAGTCTGATTGGCCGGTGCAATATGCAATCCTTTGCCACCACCTTTATTATAAAAGTCCATTACTTCTTCCAGCGTTGAAAAAACGCCATTATGCATATACGGAGCTGTGAGTGCAATATTTCTTAAAGTTGGTGTTTTAAAAGAATGTTTGTAAATATCAGTATGTATAAAATTGTATTTGCCCAAATCTTCATCTAGTGTAGCCGGGTTTTCATTTTTCCCGGCTGGCACGCCAATGACTTCCGATTCAGTAGAATTGAAAAATGGAGGTACAACGCCGTTGAATAATGGCATGAAATGACAAGTTGCACATTTGGCTTTGCCTGCAAAAAGATTAAATCCCTTTTTTTCATCTTTAGACAATTGGGTTTCATCGCCCAGCATGTATTGGTCGAAGCGGGAATTAAGTGAGCTTAATGAACGAACATAACAAGCAATGGCATTGGCAATCGTAAAAGTATTGAGTGGTTTTTTTTCTTCCGGGTATGCTTTTTGAAATAAAGAAGCATATTGCGGCGATTCTTTTAATACAACTACGCTTTTTTGCAATGAACCTTTCATTTCTTCTGCATTGTGTACCACTTCGGTTAGCTGGTTTTCCAAAATATCTTCGCGGCTGTCATAAAACTGGCTGGTTTGAAATCCTGCATTGTATAAAGTAGGTGTATTTCTGGGCAATAAAGTTTTATTATCTAAGGATAATGGCTTGGCTAATCCATCTGTAAATGCTTTTTCGGGATGATGGCAGGAAGCACAACTTCGTGTATGGGTGCCTGATAGAATGGGGTCGTTGAATAATAATTTGCCTAATTGGACTCTTTCCGGTGTTACCCAATATTCTTGAGGAGGCGAGTAAAAATTGATACTAAAAAATCCGGAACCGAAAAATGTAGTATCATCATAATGAATTACCTGGTGCCCGGGCGGAATACCAATGCCTGTTTTGATTCTTGTATTGACAAATAATTTATACAGCGGATTGATATATTGTGTGATAAATTGGAGCCGGTCAAACTTGTTGAAATTTTCATGTGCTTGTACATACTGCCTGGCGGCGGCAAGTGTTGAATTGAGTTTTGCAAATCCGGCCGGTGCTTTTTTTTCATAAGCAGGTTGAAGTAAATTCAATAATTGAATGATACCTTCTATGGATGAAGCAGCTTCCGGCAATGAAAATTGTGCATTGGGTGAATCTAGGCCGGTTATACCTGTAGTAGCAATACTTAAAGTGGCTGATCGAAGTGCATCCCATACCAATTCATCTTTAAATTTATAGGCCAAGCCGGGTTCTTCCCGGAATCTTTTTATCATTTGTAAAATACCCTCCAGCAAACTGTCAATCTTTTTTGGAGAAGTTTCCTGCCAGTCATTATAAAGAACATCTTCGATAGCCTGGAAACCACTTGGCGGTATTATTTTATCTACCACTTCAGCTTCTATTCTGTTAATAGCCGCACTGTTGATTTGACGGGTTTCATAAGGGTTGAAATAATCTGTAAGTACGGCAAGTTGTTTATACGCCAAACGACATTCTTTGAAATGTTGAATTAAATCTTTTTTTCCGGGATTATTTTCCGTGGCTTTTTTAAAAGCAAGTAGTTTTTCTTGAAGAGATTGAAGTTGATTGATATAATATGTCGTTACCGGCGATACAGGAAAATGTTTTTTGAAGCTGAATTGCAATGAAAATATTATAGCAGATAATAATAAGATGATATTTATTTTCTTAGAAATGAATGGGTTGAGTTGTAATAGCGGTTTCATATAGAAAGGATATCTTTTTCGTAGTCTTACGATAAATAACAAAGCAAAACTACTCTAAAGTAGCTTTAAATTTTCAATTTTCTTTTGAATTGCTTTTAAATGAATTGATTTAACTCAATCTTTAGCACTTCAATAGAGAACCAATAAAAATCCAATTAGTATGAAACCATCTATCCTTTTAAAAGGTATGATAGCTATATGCTTATCTGCCTTTATTTACCCACAGAGCAATTTTGCTCAAACAACTATTTTCCCGGCCAATACCACCTGGAAATATTTAGACAACAATACCACGCCTACAGGTTGGCCTGCTTCGTATAGCACTTCGGGTTGGTCATCAGGTGCGGCACCACTTGGGTATAGTAACGGGGTAACCACTACCGTTAGCTATGGCCCCAATCCGAATAATAAATACACCACAACTTATTTTAATAAAGTTGTCAATATACCTGATGTGTCAGTGTACGGTAGTTTTACTTTTAATCTTGTCAGGGATGATGGGGCTATTATTTATGTCAATGGTGTTGAAGTAATTCGTTCCAATATGCCGAATACGCCATCAATTACAAAATCTACTTTTGCCAAGGATGTTATTGGCGGCGCTGATGAAACAGCTGTGCACACTTATACCATTGCGGCGCAATATTTTGTAAATGGGAATAATACAATTTCCCTTGAATTGCATCAAGCAGATTTAACAAGTAGCGACCTTTCATTTTCTGTAGAAATGTTAGGAAATCCTGCACCTCCATTAACGAAAACATATATTAATTACAGTGAAAACTGGAAGTTCTTAGATGATGGCACCGACCAGGGAACTGCCTGGAGAGCAAAAACTTTTTCCGACGGGTCATGGAAAATTGGTAACAGCCAATTAGGGTATAATGATGCCAAAACTGAAACTTGTGTGGCTTCCGGCGGCGGCGGTTCTATTTGTGCACCTACCGGAAACAAATATATTACAACCTATTTCCGAAAAGCCATTACGATTGCCAATCCTTCGGTATATAAAAATTTTACTTTGCATGTATATAGAGATGACGGAATTGTAGTCTATGTAAATGGTACGGAAGTAGTCAGAGATTATATGCCCACCGGAACAATAAATTATAATACCGGTGCTACAACGTATGTACCGGATGATGGGCAAGATGAACAGACGTTCACCATTGCGGCTTCTTATTTTTCTGCCGGAACCAATGTGGTGGCAGTAGAAGTACATCAAAATAATGCAACAAGTAGCGATTTGGTATTTAATGCAGAATTAATAGCCAATGTACCTACGACAATGATTAACTATGGCGCAACGTGGAAATATTTAGATAATGGGTCTAACCAGGGAACTGCCTGGCAGGCTTCGGGTTTTAATGATGTTTCCTGGAAATCAGGTGCCGGTAAATTCGGTTATGGCGACCCGGTAAATACTATTGTTTTTTCAGGTTGCGGTACTTCCAATTATCCTTCACCTGAAACAGCTAGCCCGTCTTGCGGTACAAAATATATCACTACTTATTTCAGAAAAACAATCAATATTACCGGCTTAATTAATTATGCCAGTTTTACTTTTAATGTAATTCGGGATGATGGGTATGTGATTTATGTAAATGGAATTGAAGTCAGCAGGGATAATATGCCGGGTGGTACCATCAATTATACAACACAAGCCTCCACCGGATTAGGCGGTTCCGCTGAAACTACACCGGTAAGTTTTGATCTTTCAGTTTGTTCCGGAATTTTAGTAGAAGGGAATAATACCATTGCAGTGGAAATGCACCAAAATAGTGGTGGTAGTTCTGACCTGGGTTTTGATTTAGAATTAGTGGGCAATGCAGGCGGCGCTACGGGTACACCTTCCTTAACAAGAGGCCCCTATTTACAGGTAGGAAGCGAAACCGGAATGACTTTCCGTTGGCGCACCAACACTATTTGTTACGGCCAGGTAAAAGTGGGCTTATCCAATGGCTCATACCTTACAGCCAGTGCCGATGAATCTTGTCCGACAACCGAACATATTGTGAGAGTAAATGGGTTAACGGCTGATACAAAATATTTTTACCAAATTGGTGCTACGGATGGTACCATTTTGCAAGGCGATGCCAATAATTTTTTCAGAACAAATCCACTTGAAAATACAACTCGTAAAATTCGAATCGTTGCTTTCGGAGATTGTGGCCGTGGCGATGTATCTCGCCAGGAAGACAACCTGAACAATTACCAAAGTTATCTTTCTGCCAATGGTATAGATGCACCGGATGCCTGGTTGTTATTGGGCGATAATGCCTATTACCAAGGTACGGATGCGCAATACACAACTAACTTTTTCGATATTTATGGAAGTACAATTTTGAAAAATCATAAATTGTATCCTGCACCGGGCAATCATGACTATGCCAATAGTTCCAGTAATAAAGCATCAAGGTCAATGCCTTATCACCAGAATTTTAGTGTGCCACAAAATGGTGAAGCCGGTGGCGTAGCCTCTAATCACCAGAATTTTTACTCGTATAATGTTGGCAACATACATTTTATTTCCATTGATTCTTATGGTACGGAAAGCGATGGTACCAGTATTCAAACCAGTGGTAGCAGCTTGTTAAAAACCTGGATTGATGCAGACCTTGCCGCCAATACCAGCAAATGGACAGTAGCCTATTGGCATCATCCTCCTTATACGAAAGGAAGTCATAATTCTGATAGTGAAGGCGACCTTGTCAATATCAGAAATAATTTCATTGGCTACCTCGAAGCCCGTGGCGTGGATATGATTATTTGTGGTCATACACATGTGTATGAAAGAGGTTATTTAATAAAAAACTATACTGGTAATTGGAGTTCATTTTCCGGTGCCAATGCCGTGAGTATGTCCAGTGGAAAATATACCAGCAGCTCCGATTGTCCTTATGTCTATAATTCTACGCCTGCTAATCATGGAACCGTATATGTAGTAGAAGGTTCTACCGGTGCCAGTGGTGGTACCAATAGTGGTTTTGCTTCGGGGCCTATGCCTTTTGCTGTTAATGATGGTGGTGTATTTTATTTTGAAGTAGAAGACAATCGGTTAGATGCCAAAATGCTACGCAGGAATGGAACCATCTTCGATCAATTTACCATTATTAAAGATGCCAATAAAACAACGAACTATAACATTGCCAATGGTGCTTCACAAATATTGACAGCTTCCTGGCCCAAAACAGGCAACTATACCTGGACAAATACTTCCGGAACGACTCGTTCAGTATCAGTAACACCTCCTGCGAATACAACAACCAATTATTCTGTTACAGATGAATACGGCTGTGTGACAGATCAGTTTTCCGTAACTACATCTATTTTATTGCCGGTTTCCATTACTCATTATAATGTAGTATTAAAAAACAAAAAAGTACACGTAAGCTGGAGTACTTCTTCAGAAGTGAATAATGATTTCTTTACGGTTGAAAGATCTTCCAACGGCGTTGACTTTACTGCAATTGGAACGATAGATGGAGCAGGGAATTCAACAGAAACGAAATTTTACAACTTTATTGATGATGACCCGATGTTGGGTACCAGTTACTATCGCTTGTCGCAAACCGATTTGGATGCACACACGAAATATCATGGTGTAAAAAGAATTGATAATACCGATGACAGATCTTATGTGGTAAAAGTATTAACCGGCAATAATGGCGAACTGGTACTGCAAATCAATGCTGCTAAAGCGGATAATTACAGAGTGAAAGTCATCGACCTGAATGGCCGGATTGTAAGTGATCAGCAACTGCATTTTTCCAGTGGCATTAGTACACATCATATTAGTTTACTGCCCGGTATGTATATCTGGGAAGTCAGTAATAGTAACAGAGAAAAGAAAAATGAAAAAGTGATTATTCATTAATAGTGAAGTGCATGAATTGAATGTTAAAAAATATGAGGTCTTAATCTTATTCAAAAAACCGAACTATGAAAAAGAATCGTATCCTGCTTGTAATATTTACACTGTGTAATCTGCAATTTATACAGGCTCAGGTATTGCGAAGCATGACACCGAGATATAGTAATTCTTCTGTAAAAGGGAATATTGTATATGTGTCAAATAATATCATCACTTCTGAAGGAGGTGTTACCGGCGATGTACCACCGGCGGGTGGACAAACCAATAATGGAAAAATGGGATTGAATATCGATGTTGACAATTCAACAACTTTATTTTCTTTCAATAGTTCCTGGAAATATTTGGACAACGATTCTTACCCGGCCACTTGGGAAACCTCGGGTTTTAATGATGCGTCCTGGTCGAGTGGGTTGGCACAGTTTGGATATGGCGACCCTGCTGTTACGACATGTGTAAATTCAGGTGGCGGCGGTACTAAATGTACGCCAACCGGAACAAAATACACGACTACTTTATTTCGAAAATCAGTAACGATTGCCAATCCCGCTGCTTTTGGCGATTTTGAATTGAATGTATTTCGGGATGATGGAATTGTAGTGTATGTAAATGGCGTAGAAGTTGTAAGAGATAATATGCCGGGTGGAACCATTACAAAATCCACTTTTGCTTCCACTGCTTGTTCCGATGATGGGCATGGAATCAATACATTCACTATTTCAACTTCCAATTTTGTTGCCGGTAATAATGTGATTGCAGTAGAACTACACCAGTGTAATGCAACCAGTAGTGATTTGATTTTCGATATGGAATTAATCGGCAATCCGCCGACTTCAGATTTGTATTTTTCTTTCAATAGTACATGGAAATACAGAGATAATAATTCGTATCCTGGAGGATGGGAAACGAAGACTTTTGATGATTCAGGCTGGCCTAGTGGAACCGGGCAATTCGGATACGGTGATGCTGGCGTCACTACTTGTGTACAATCCGGTGGTGGCGGTACAGTATGTAACCCGACTGGTACAAAATACATCACTACATTATTCAGAAAAAACATAAATATTACAGATGCATCTATCTACCAGGATTTCACCATGAATATTTATCGGGATGATGGAATTGTGGTGTATGTAAATGGCGTAGAAGTAATACGAGATAATATGCCTACGGGTACAATCACAAAAACGACATTAGCTACAACCTGGGCTCCGGATGACGGACATACCATACAAACTTTTACGATTCCGACATCTGCATTTACCAATGGTACGAATTCAATTGCTGTTGAACTACACCAAAGTAGCAATACCAGTAGCGACTTAGTATTTGATGCGCAATTAATTGGCAATATTTCAACAAAAACAGTGCTTGAAGCATTTGGAGGTAGTTGGAAATATTTAGATAATAATACAAGACCGGCCAGCTGGGAAACCGTCGGTTTTAATGATGCATCCTGGGCTTCCGGAAATGGAGAATTTGGCTATGGCGATGGCGATGAAACAACTATTGTAAGTTATGGCCCCGACCCCAATAATAAATACACAACTACTTATTTCAGGAAAACTGTTTCTATTCCCAATGTTTCACTTTATGGATATTATATTATTAATTTAAAAAGAGACGATGGAGCAGTGGTATATATTAATGGTACAGAAGTATTTCGGACCAATATGCCTGCCGGTACAATTTTGCATTCTACATTTGCCAATAATGCATTAGGCGGAACCGCTGAATCTACTCCGGTTAGTTTTATTATACCAGCAGTTTATTTTGTAAATGGCAATAATACAATAGCGGTTGAAATGCACCAGGCAGATCTTCATAGTACAGATTTATCGTTTGATTTTGAATTGCTGGGTTCTAATGACCCGACTTTCAATTCTTCATCTGCCAATTTGAATTTACCTTCTTGTAGCCAGGTTTTATTTGCGGGGTTATATTGGGGGGCATCGCAAGGTGAAAATGGTACAGATGTTTCCTGGATTCAAAATGAAAATACAGTAAAATTAAAAATTCCGGGAGCTGGGTCTTATGTAGATGTTGTTGCATCACAAGTCGATTACCATAATAATACTTTAGTACCCGGTTTGCCACATACCGGTTATGTGTCATTTGCCGATATTACTTCACTCATAAATGTAAATGCAGCGAACGGAAAATATGTGATTGGAAATGTAGCCAGCCCGGCTAATGTTTTGAAAAATACCTGTGGCGGATGGACTATTGTTATCGCCTATTCCGACCCGAATACAATTGTAAGAAACCTTACTGTTTTCGATGGCAACGTCATTATGAATGGTGGCGACCCGCCGGTACATATTCCCATCTCAGGGTTTACTACACCACCATCAGGCCCGGTAAGCTGCGACCTCGGTGCAGTCGTATTTGATGGTGATAGAAACAGTACTGATGAATATTCATTTAAAGAAGATTCAAACCCATTGGTAGGTTCTTATACAAGCCTGACACCTAACGCTACTGCAGATTTGAACGATATGTGGAACAGTACCATTACTTACAAAGGTGCTACGGTATTGAATAGAAACCCGATGCAGTATAATACATTGGGCTATGATGCCGATATTATAGAATTGCCCAATAGCGGCAATGCCATTTTAGGTAATAATAAAACATCGGCCAGTATCCGGTTTAGTTCACCTTCAGAAAATTATGTTTTGCAAGTTGCCACAACTGCTATTTCGCAATACACACCCACATTTGCTTTAAGTAAATCTTCGGCAGATGTCAACGGGGGTTCATTATTACCCGGCGATTCAATTCTTTATACCATTAATTATTCAAATGAAGGAAATGACGCCAGTACCGGCACAACTATTATTGATAAAATACCTGTCGGTACTTCTTATACACCTAATAGTTTGATGATTGGTGGCGTAGCCAAAACAGATGCCGCCGGCGATGATGAAGCAGAATATGATTTTGCCAATAATAGAGTAATATTCAGAGTTGGTAGTGGTGCCAATAGTACAAACGGAGGAGAAGTTTCTCCTACAGGTACAGGCGACGTTAGTTTTAAAGTTTTCACCCCTTCATCTTGTGTTTTGTTAACTTGTAATAACAATATTCAGAATCGGGCAAAAATTACCTATGCAGGAAAATTATCTTTATTAGGTCTTTATGATTCAAGTGGTGTTGATGTAAGCGGATGTATTGTTCCCAATCCGGTTGATGATATTATTTCAGGAAGTTGTCAACCACTTGGCGATACTATATTGACAAATTTATGTCCGGCTACAACTGTCACAATTCCGGTTGCAAGATATGCCGGTTACGATTTTTACACTGGGTATCCTTTCTCACCCGCCAATCGGTATAATCCGGCTACTCCCGTGTCGGCTACACATGTATATTATGCATTTTATGATGGCCCCGGTTCCTGTAATGATACTATTCGAATTAGTGTTTTCATCGTTGCTTGTCCCGATATTGATGATGATGATGATGGCATTCCGGATTATGTAGAAATAAATAATCCGGTGGCTTTGCAGGATGCCAATAGTAATGGAATTCCCAATTGGAATGACCCAACCTATCCGGGTTTTGTAGATAATAACGGCGATGGATTCAATGATAATTTTGACCCCAGTGCCGATTCCGATAATGATAAAATTCCGAATTTCTATGATCCTGATTTTCCCGGGTATGTAGATTCCAATGGCGATGGTGTGAATGATAATATGGATAAAGACCTCGATGGTATTCCCAATCATTTAGACCTCGATAGTGATAATGATGGTATTCCGGATGTGGTGGAAAGTTTTGGTGTAGATGCCAATGGCGATGGAAAAATTGATAATTATTCCGATACGGATAATGATGGTTTTTCGCAAAATGTAGATGGATCATCAGGAGGCGTTGCTTCTTCCGGGCTTGGTCTTGGGCCACTCGATACAGATGGCGATGGTATTCCTAACTACCTCGACCTCGATAGCGATAATGATGGTATTCCGGATATTATCGAAGCATTCGGTGCCGATGTAGGCAATAGTGCCAAAGTGAGTTCATTCGTTGACAGCGATGGTGATGGCTTGACAGATGCCCTCGATGGTGATGTAGGGAACGATGCCATTGCCGAAAATTCCTCAAATGCATTATTACGGACAGGCACAGACGTAAATAATGATGGACGTACTGATTCCTGGCCTTACAAAAATATGGATGGCGACAGTCGGCCGAATGCCTATGACCTCGATAGCGATGGTGATGGTATTACCGACGTAAAAGAAGCCGGATTTACCGATGCGAATTGGGATGGAAAAATTGACGGTGCTGTCAATATTGATGGAAGAAATGTATCAGTAGCAGCAATGCCTTCACTTTCATTTCCCAATACAGACGGTACAGGAAGAGAAAATATCTTCGATATAGATAGTGATGATGATGGCATACCGGATAATGTAGAAGGTATGTCAACCGTTGGTTATTTATTACCAACAGGATTAGATTCCGATGGCGATGGTATCGACAATGCCTATGATAACTATGTCGGTTTTGGTGGCGATGGAGTGCATGTAGTCGATACGGATAGTGATACCGTTCCGGATTATTTAGATTCGGATGCAGATGGCGATGGTTTGGTGGATATCATTGAAGGAAATGATTTTAATTTTAATGGCCAGCAGGATGATAACGTTACATTGACAGGAAATGATACCGATGGTGATGGCCTCGACGACAGGTTCGATAATGATAATGCATCTTGCAAAGGAACTTCTGCCTATATGGGCAATGGTGGTACAACTTCCGGCGATGCCTCTCCGGGTTCTATTACGACAGTGCAACATACAACAGTAACATTTGGTTGCCCGACTGAAAGAGACTGGCGCTGCTTGCCATACGTATTAAGTTGCGAAATTGTCACTTTTAAAGCAGTGGCGCAAGATCAATTAGTGCGATTGGATTGGGCTGCCATTTGCCGTCAGGAAGTCGATCATTTCATTGTGGAAAGAAGTACAGACCATATCAATTTTTCACAAGCCGTTATAACACCCGGCCGTCCGGTATTGAATGAAATTGAAAATTATTATGCATTTGATAATATAACCGGCATTACGGCAACGGTGATTTATTATAGACTAACGACAGTATTGAAATCAGGCAAAACATTATTAAGCAGTGTGATTGCTGTCAAAAGAAGTACATCCGATATTGTTTCCATGAAAGTTATGCCCAACCCGGTAAAAGATCAGTTGCAATTATTAGTAAATGTGCCCAATAGTGGAACTGCCGATATTGCTATTTTCGATGAAACGGGCAGAATGGTGCATCACAGTAAAGAGAAATTGCAAAAAGGAAGTAATACAATTGTATATGCTATGGCCAAAAGAATACAAGCGGGTATGTACTATGTGAGACTACAAATGGAAGGTATTCTCCTCACAGAAAGATTTCATAAATTGGATTAACCCAGTATATTATTATTCTAACCCAACTTCCATCTTGTTCGCAGGATGGAAGTTTTTTTTTATATGACGTACAAATACAAAATATTCCATCGTAAGGTTACTTGTTTACAAATTATTTACTTGTTTTTATTAGAATTTGATTTTTAAATTTTCGAATTTAGTAGTAGGAAATTGTACAATTCAATAACAGCAATGCATTGAATACCGATTTCTGAGAATTTAATATCCGTATCAAATCCGTTTGTCCAATGAAAACTGTACTACCTATGAAACTGTTTGCGGGTTTTTGCTTATTGTTTTTGATAAGTCATAACCCCCCTTTGTACGGTCAATGTGTTGGCTATACCCAAGCCCAGGTCAATTGGGATAACCTGGATTATTATTGGAATAGTGGCGGCTCCGGCAATACACCTTATAGCAATTATATTTCTAACAGTGATGAACAAACACAAAGATTTGCCATTGGCAAAACCAGTGTTACGAT
Source organism: Chitinophagaceae bacterium (assembly GCA_020437365.1). Lineage (GTDB taxonomy): Bacteria > Bacteroidota > Bacteroidia > Chitinophagales > Chitinophagaceae > JJ008. The sequence continues at coordinate 68,416 of JAGQWM010000001.1, forward strand.
AGCTACCAGTAGTGCATCTTTAATCAATCCCGGTTCCGGCAATAGTGCAGAAAATGGAACCCATACGGGCGACGTAGCCGGTTTCACCGGAGAAGATGTACAATACCAGGCCGTGAACAACCAGACGATTACTTTGACCTTTGCAGCACCCGTTTGTTCACCCAGCTTTACTTTATATGATGTTGATCGCAGTGCACAGTTTACCATTACAGCACTAAATAATATAAACCTTCCAACAGCAGTCAATGTTACAACCTATGCCAGTACGATTTTAACTGTGGGGGTTCTACCGCTTTCCAGGACTATAACCGCTTCCAGTTCCAGCATGGGAAATTCAAGTAATAGAGCTACAGCTACAATCAATGTTCCGGGATTGGTCAATTCAATTACTATTACAATAAATAATGCAGGAAGTGATCCGGTGTTTTGGATGTCTGATATCAATGCTTATACATCCGGAACTTTTCCAACGAACTGGCACCAGGGAGCCAATAACCGGCCATTCTGGGGGCCTACACAAAGCCAACCTGATTATTTTTTAGTCACACCGGATAATCATTCTATTTATATGATAGATCCGGCTACGGGCAATGCAAGGGAATTATTAGCTGATTATTCAAAAGATTATACCAACTCTTTAGGTTACGATCCTTATAATCATTTCCTTTACTATATTTCTGAAAATTATTCTATTGACCAAAATAACAAAACACTCAAACGTTATGATTATAATACGGAAACCAGTTCGGTTTTAGTAGCAGATATAACGGCAGCACCACTCAATATTCCAACGTTTAGTTATGGAGTAGAATCGGCGGGTTGTGCATTTTATGATGGGGCTTTATATCTCGGCATAGAAGGAGGTACTGAAGGTTCTAATTCAAATTTAAGAACAAGGGAAACCATCATCTGGAGAATTGATTTCGATGCAAGTTACAATCCCATTAGTGCTGTCCAGGTTTTTGCTACAGATGCAGCAACCAATGGAAGTTCATCTCAATCATTGCACGACTGGGGTGATTTTATTATCAAGAATGGCGAAATATATGATTTCAGTACGGCAAGAAATGGAAGCGACTATTCGAACAGTACCATGATTCATTATAATCTACAAACCGGAAATCGGGATGCTACTTATTACAATCCGGGTTCATCACCTTGGAATGGGCAAGCGGCTATGACTTGGGCACAGGAGTTATATTTTTTCCGTGCCAGTTCTGGTAGTAATTCTGTAATTGGTAAATATGATGAAGCCGGCAATTGCGGCGCCACTACTACTATCAATGTGTTAGCGGGGCCATCGTGGCCCGGTGGTTCCGGCGATGGGTCAGACCCTTTCAGGCCTAAATGCGATTTTGGCGATGCACCTGCTTCGTATGATCCGTATTCCAATCCGGCAACACAAAGTCCTGCCGTTCACGAACGAAGCGATAATATACGCTTGGGAAATACTTGGGACAACGAATTTGATAAAAGAGGTACTTCGGGTAATGATGATATTGATGACGGCCTGGCCTATGCGCAAATACTTTCTCCACTCGGCGGCAGTTATTCAGTGAAATGTACAACGTATAATAATAGTGGTGCCAATGCCACATTGATTGCCTGGCTCGATTATAATGGTAACGGAACGTTTGATGCCAGTGAGGCCATAACACCTATTACCGTTCCTTCTTCTGCATCCAATCAACAATTCTGGTTGTATTGGCCAACTACACCCAATAGTTTTTCTAATGGCGATTCTACTTATTTACGTATAAGAATTACGTCGGCTTCGGCAGGTATGAATGCCAATCATGCCACCGGTTATTTTGAAACCGGTGAAGTAGAAGATTGGAAAGTTTTTGTTGATAATTTCCCCTTGGCAGTGAAACTATTGAATTTCGATGCAAAATTATCCAACGGTGCAGTAACGCTTTCATGGAAAACTGCAGAAACAAACGAAACTTTTCAGTATGAAATTGAAAGAAGTACGGATAATTCTAATTGGAAAAAAATAAAAACCATCAATGCGCAAAGTACGGAAGGTACATTTGATTATATGATTGTGGATGATTATCCGGAAAAAGGGGTTTCTTATTATCGGTTAAAAATTATTTCAACCTCCGGTAAAATTCAATATAGCGACATCAGAAGAATTTCATTTGATACGGATGATTTACAAATAGTCTTATCACCTAATCCGACTAAGGATATTGCAAAATTAAAAATCACTACCACGCAACCGGGTGTATTGCAATTAGCCATCTATACCGTTGAAAGTAAAATAATAGAAACAGATAAATACGAGTTGTTTAAAGGTGAAAATGTCTTGAACATTCCGGGAAAAACAACGTTACCGGCAGGGCTATACTTTATTCAATTAAAATTAGGTAACGATGTTTATTATAAACGATTATTAATAAAATAAATATTTCATTTTCTCTATTTTACATATAGAGAAATATCAATCCAATATCCACCTATTTATGATGAAAAATTATTTTGTATTCGCTATTGCTATTTTATTTCTATCATTTAGCTTTATTATTTCGCAAAAGACTTTTGATACAAATGAAACCGGCCTGACAAAAAAAGAAAAAAATGCACAGGAAGAAAATGAAGAGTTTGAAAAAGAGAGTGGGGCAGCATTACAATTAAGCAGTTGGTTCCAGTCAAAAGGATATCCTAACCCGGAAAACCTGAATGGTAAATATCAACAAGCCTGGGAAGAATATAAAGCCATTAAGAAAAATACAGAATCCATTTTACAGACTGGCGAAATTTATCGCATACAAGGACAAGTGAGTAACTGGTCTTCCCTCGGTGATGTAGCTGATATTGCCGGAAGAATTTTATGTATAGAAGTTGACCCCAATAATTCAAATACAGTATGGGCCGGTTCTGCCGGTGGAGGAATTTGGAAATCAACGAACGGCGCTTCCAGTTGGTCAGGTGTACAAACTGATTTTCCTGTTTTAGGCGTGCCTTCTATTGTAGTCAACCCTTTAAAATCGAGTGTTGTATATGCCGGTACCGGCGAAGTGTACCGAACTGATACGTCCAATACCGGTTTTAATGTCTGGAAAACAAGAGGAACCTACGGCGTTGGTATTCTGAAAACAACAGATGGCGGAGCTACATGGACACAAGTTTTGTCGAAAACTTCAAACCAGCTTTTTGGTATTCAAATGTTGAAATTTGACCCGATAGATACCAGCATTATTTATGCTTGTGCTACGGATGGGTTATATCGTACTACCAATAGTGGTGCCACCTGGAATAAAATTTTGAATAAAATTTATGTATCAGATGTTTGTATCAACCCATCCAATACTAATCAAATTGTAGTAGGGGTCGGTAACCTGACCAATACCGATAGAGGAATTTACAGAACCACAAATGGTAGTAGCGGTTCTCCTTCCTGGACAAAAATAAGTTCCGGATTGCCAACAAATAATGTCGGTTACATCCGCCTCGATAATGTTGGCAGCAACAGGTTGTATGCTTCTATTGGTAGAAGCAGTGGCAATGAATTATATCTCAGCACCGATTTTGGAAGTAATTGGTATGCCAAGAATTCTTCCTCTCATACAAGTTATCAATATTGGTTTGCACATACATTGGCCATCAATCCTTCCAATACCAACCAGGTTATTTTCGGTGGTGTAAATTTTTATCGCTATACATCTTCAAATACAACAACCGGAGGATCATCAAGTTCACTTTCTTCAAGTGTACATGCCGATTTTCATGACATAGAATATGATCCGAATAATAGCAATACGGTTTATGTGGCTTGCGACGGCGGTGTATATAAAAGTACAAATGGCGGTTCATCCTGGTCAGTAAGAAACACCGGATTGAGAGCTACGCAGTTTTATGCATCATTTGGGGTGGACCCAACGAATGCCAATCGATTGATTGGTGGCTTGCAGGATAACGGTGTTGTCAGTTACAATGGTTCTTCATGGTCAAAAGAATTTGGTGGCGATGGTGGTGCTTGTGCCGTAGCCCCAAATGGGAGTACTGTGTTGGCATGTAATGATGCCCGTGCCGTTCAAAGATCGACCAACGGAGTTACCGGCCCGTTTTCTAACGCATTATCTTCCTGGGCTTTTGTAGCAGATGATCGTACGGCATTTATGGTACCGATAGCCATCAGTAAATCGGATGGTAATTATATGTATGTAGCATCGGATAATATTCATCGATCAACCAATGGCGGCAGCAGTTGGACCAATACCTCAACTTCATCCTCTAATTATATAGATCAATACAGGAAAACAGCCATTGCATTTGCAGTATCGCCTACCAATCCGAATAAAGTATATGTCTCGACTTCCAATATTGCACAGAATACTTCGAATGATTATTTATGGGTTACAGGACAACCTAATGTATTAAAATCTACAACACCAAATACTACACCTTATACAAGCATAAAAGGAAGTTTACCTGATCGGTTTGTGATGGATTTTGCCATCAGTGAAAATGATGATGATAGTGTGTATATTGCCGTAGGGGGATTTGGCACTTCACATATTTACCTGACACCCGATGGTGGCAATACATGGATTAGCCGCGGCTCCGGTTTACCGGATGTGCCTTTCAATGCGGTGTTAATAGATCCGACCAATCCGAATATTATCTACGCCGGCTGCGATTTTGGTGTATATGTAAGTGCCGACCGTGGCCAAAATTGGTACGATTACAATACCGGTTTTTATGATGCTACACTTGTTATGGACTTGCAAGTGGATGCCAATAATAAATTGATTGCTGCCACACATGGCAAAGGTGTTTTCCGCTCCGATTTATTTGTACCGCCGGTTACTTTGCCTGTCCATTTTATTTCATTTGCCGGACAAAATAATGACGACATGAATAACCTTCAGTGGAAAGTTGATAATGAATATAACCTGTCTCATTATGAAATACAAAGAAGTCTTGACGGAAGTTATTTTGAAAATATTCAATCAGTTGACGCATTTAATAATGCATCAGCCAGAACCTATCAGTATGGAGATAGAATTGGCCAAATTCATGCAGCCAAATATTATTATCGCCTGAAAGCAATTGATATAGATGGCAGCTATTATTATTCTGATATCATAGTATTGAAAACCAGTAATAATAGTGGAATGGAAGTAGTAGGAAATCCTTTTACCAACGACTTGCATTTTAAATACAATTCAACTTCAGGAGGAGCCATGCGTATTCGTTTATTTGACATGCAGGGAAAAATGCTAAAACAGGAATCAACCAAAATTGCCGCTGGATTGGGGCACTATTATTTGAACAATCTTTCTTTCCTGCCGAAAGGTATGTACATCCTCGCAGTAGAAATAAATGAACAACGATATACGAAAAAAGTTTTGAAGCAATAATTTTTAAAAGCAGTTGCTCGTTTTTAGTTCAATACAGCCTTCTTTTTTAAGGAGGCTTTTTTATGTGAATGATCGAATTCAAAGTACATTTGCAGGAATGTACACCTTAAAAAAATCGCTGGGGCAACATTTTTTAAAAGATGAAAATATTTGTCGAAAAATATTATCAGCTGTGCAGGCGCACCCTTTTCTTCGGTTGTTGGAAGTAGGTCCCGGCGGTGGTGCGTTGACCAAATATTTATTGACTATTCCCGATATAGATTTTAAAGCGGTAGAAATAGACAAGGAGAAAGTTGAATTCTTGACAGCCACTTATCCCGGTATAAAAAACAAAATCATACACCATGATTTTTTAAAAACCGAAAAACCTTTCCATGAAAATTTTACGGTGGTTGGAAATTTTCCCTATAATGTTTCTTCGCAAATTATTTTTAAATTACTGGAATGGGAGCCGGAAGTGGAATGTATAATCGGCATGTTTCAAAAAGAAGTCGCTCAAAGAATAGTATCGCCTGAAGGCAATAAAGTTTATGGTGTTTTGAGTGTGTTGGTACAAACCTTTTACGAAGTAGAATATCTTTTCGATGTTTCGGAAAAATCTTTTCAACCACCACCCAAAGTGAAAAGTGGCGTCATCCGCTGTTTAAAAAAAACGGTTCCACCGGCTATTCACTCTCGGGAGAAATTATTCCTGCTAGTGAAAACTGCTTTTAACCAGCGCCGAAAAACATTGAGAAATGCAGTAAAAAATTTATTTGATGCAACGATTCTGAAGGATGAGTTGTTTAGTAAAAGAGCGGAGCAAATTGCAGTTGCGCAATTTGCGGCTTTAACACACAAAATGAAATGAAGAAAGTTATTATTACGGCAAAAGCCGATCCATCCTTAGCTGTCCAACTGAAAGCAAAAGGTTACGAAGTCATCGACCGGCCGACTATTACGTATAGTGAATTATTGGAAATCATTAGCGATGTGGAAGGGCTTGTTGTTACAACGAGAATTTCAGTGGACAGGACCTTGCTCGACAAAGCCAAATCCTTGCAATGGATTGGCCGCCTGGGAAGTGGTATGGAATTGATAGATACGCAATATGCCGCTACAAAAGGAATACAATGTTTGAGTAGCCCGGAAGGTAACCGGAATGCAGTAGCTGAACATACATTAGGACTTTTATTAAACCTGCTGAATAAAATTGCGGCTTCTAATAATGAAGTGAAAAAAGGATTGTGGCGTAGAGAAGAAAACCGGGGCGCAGAATTGTCTGGCAAAACGGTAGGCATCATCGGATATGGTAATACGGGCAGTCGCCTGGCAGCCTTATTGGCATCTTTCAATGTAACGGTTTTGGCTTATGATAAATACAAAGACGGTTTTGCCAAAGAGTATATCAAAGAAGCCAGCCTGGAACATATTTGCAAATACGCCGATGTAATCAGTTTTCATGTACCCTTGACAGAAGAAACCCGATATATGGCCAATGAAGCTTTTTTTAGTCAATTACAACAACAACCGGTAATACTCAATACGGCAAGAGGTAAGGTAGTGCATCTCGGCCATCTTGTAAAATCATTAAAAGAACATAAAATCAGTGCAGCCGGTTTAGATGTATTAGAAAATGAAGCTTTTGAAACCTATACGACCGAAGAAAAAATGCAGCTCGATTGGCTATTAAGCCAGCCGAATGTCATTATTACACCACATATTGCCGGTTATAGTAAGGAAGCTGCCTTGCAAATGGCACATGTTTTGCTGGAAAAATTAGGATTACAATAAATGGAAATGAATTAAATTTTAACTATATTTGCTATATAATTATTGCAACGCTTCAGCGAACACTGGAGCGTTGTTATTTTTTTTTATACTAACACAAAGGAGGTGGTTATGAGCGACATTCAATATGTGACGCAAGAAACGTTCGAACAAATGAAAATAGAATTACAACGTTTAAAAGGTGTGGAAAGGCCCGCTGCCAGTAAAGCCATTGCAGAAGCCCGGGAAAAAGGTGACCTGAAAGAAAATGCAGAATACGATGCTGCCAAAGAAGCACAAGGATTACTCGAAGCAAAAATTGCTTTGATGGAAGGTTCTATGGCCAAAGTAAGGGTTATTGATGAATCTAAGATTGATACCGGGCAGGTATCTATTTTGACCAAAGTAACATTAACAAATCTGAACACAAAAAAACAAGTCACTTATAAAATTGTCAGTGAACATGAAGCCGATTTGAAAGCCGGAAAAATTTCGGTAACATCACCTATCGGAAAAGGATTGTTGGGCAAAAAAGTAGGCGAAACAATCGACATCAATGTGCCGGCCGGTATTTTGAAAATGAAAATTGAAGAAATAAGTATTTAAATATTTTTATTGTCAAATGAATGAGCCGCTGCTTCTGCAGGGGCTTTTTTTATGAATAAGAGTATTTTTGTACTGAAGTAAAGCCATGCAAATTTATTTACCATATTATTGGCGATTATTAAAACATAAAATCTTTGGCGGTATGACTATTTTTTCAAAAATCATTAAAGGAGAAATTCCCTCTTATAAAATTGCTGAGAATGAAAAATTTTATGCATTTCTCGATATTTATCCTTTGCGGCCGGGACATGTACTGGTTATTCCTAAAATTGAAATTGACAAACTATTCGATTTGCCGGATGAATACCTTGCAGAAATGTTGGTCTTTGCCAAACCCATTGCCCAAGCCATTGAAAAATCATTTGATTGCAATCGTTGTGGTATGAGTGTGGTTGGCCTGGAAGTGCCACATGCACACATGCATTTAATTCCTATCAACTCCATGAACGATTTGAATTTTAATCAACCCAAACCAAAGGCAACTGATGAAGATTTGAAAAATGTTCAGGAAAAAATACTGGCGGCATTATGATTTTTTACCAACAATGCGCTTTGGATTTTTTTTAATAAAATCATTCCAGTCTTTCAGGTTTCCCGATTTTTTGAGTAAGCTGTTTTGCGTTTGATAAAAATGACAAAGAGCTACAGCCAACGCATCGGTTGCATCAAATTGCTTGGTTGTATGTGTAAATGAAAGTAAAGTCTGCAGCATTTTCATGACTTGTTCTTTGTCGGCATTGCCATTGCCGGTAATAGCTTGTTTTACTTTTTTCGGTGAGTATTCAGTAACGTCGAGTCCATGACGCATGGCTGCCGCTATACAAACACCTTGTGCCCGGCCGAGTTTCAACATACTTTGTACATTTTTACCGAAGAACGGCGCTTCAATGGCAAAATCTGTCGGCTGAAATTTTGTAATCAAACCACTAACAGTATTAAAAATGAGCTGAAGTTTTTTATAACTGTCCTTTACATTGCCAGGTTTCAATACGTCGAGAGCTAATAAACTGACTTTGTTTTTTTCTATTGCAATTAATCCATACCCCATTACAATAGTGCCGGGGTCAATGCCAAGTATTATTTTAGTTGTCTTTTGCAATGAGCAATGTATTTTTACAAGAATAGATACCGTAAAAAATTTGAATGAAAGCAAACAAAAATATCAAATTCTTTATTAACTATTTTCTGGGCCCTTTGTTGTTCGGTTGGTTGGTATGGTCTATTTATTGGCAAATAAAAAATCAGGAAGGACTGGAGCAAGCCTGGCGTGGCATTCGGGAATCGCTGAATAGCCCGAAAATTTTATATCTCGTTTTCGTACTACTATTAATGGTTGTCAATTGGACTATCGAAGCTATAAAATGGCGGTTATCTATTCGAAAAATTCAGCAAGTGAGCCTGGGCAAAGCATTACAAGCAGTTTTATCCGGCGTGTCTTTTGCGGTAAGCACTCCTAATCGAATGGGCGAATATCTCGGCCGGATTTTATACATGAAAGATGGCAGCCGTTTAAAAACAATTTCCATAACAATAGTAGGAAGTATCAGCCAGTTGATCATAACATTAATCATGGGATTTATCGGCCTGTTACTGCTGCAAAATACCATCCGGGAACAACAATTAATTTCTTCCTTATGGATGCAGTTTATTTTAATGGGTGTGGTCATTGTAATTGTTTTTTTAACACTATTTTATTTTCGATTAACCTGGATTGTCCGGTTGGTAGAAAAGTTGCCGTATAGCCGAAAATTTTCATACCTCGTAACGGCATTGGAAGATTTTAATGCAACGATGCTCTGGCAATTATTGTCTTTGTCATTGTTACGTTTTTTTGTTTTCATCGTTCAATATTATTTACTCTTTAGTTTGTTTGATATGGACATGTCCTGGTGGCATGTTTTTTGGACTGTGAGTGTTTCATTTTTGGTGATGGCCGTTATTCCGACTATCGCCATTGCGGAACTGGCACAAAGAGGAAAAATATTGATTGCCATTGTTGGTTTATATACAACTAATGAATTGGGCATCACTTTAGTAACTGCCAGTATCTGGTTTATTAATTTGATAATTCCGGCCATAACCGGAAGTATATTAATTTTAAGAATTAAAAAAATTTTGAAAGAACAACATGAAAAAGTTTAAAATATTGGCGCCGCTTACTTTGGCTTTATTTGGGTTTACACATACTCCGGAGAGGCCTCCGCAGGATAATTTTTGTGGTATTAAAAACACGGCCTTCAATGTAAAAGAAGAAGTTTCCTTTACGGTGTATTATTCCGTGGCAGGCATTTATGTCAATGCCGGCGATGCCACTTTTACCAGTAGTTTGGAAACACTAAACGGACGCCCGGTGTATCATATTGTAGGCGCCGGACAAACAAACCCATCTTACGATTGGATATATAAAGTAAGAGATCGATATGAATCGTATGTAGATACAGCTACCATGCAGCCACTGAAATTTATCAGAAATGTAAATGAAGGTGGTTTTAAAATGTATCGCAATATTACTTTCAACAAAAGAGCCAATACAGCCGTAACATCCAAAGGTGTATATAAAGTACCCGCCTGTGTGCAGGATGTGGTGAGTGCCATGTATTATGCCCGCAATATTGATTTTTCATTGTTGCAACCCAATGATAAAATTCCATTCTCATTATTTCTCGATAATGAAGTTTTCAATATGTATATCCGATATATGGGCAAAGAAGTGATTAAAACCAAGTATGGAAAATTCAATGCCATTAAAATAAAACCTTTATTAATCAAAGGAACCATTTTTGAAGGCGGCGAACACATGACTGTTTGGGTAACCGATGATGCAAATCATATTCCCGTAAGAGTGGAAAGCCCGATTGTAGTGGGTAAAGTGAAAATAGATATGATGGGCTACAATAATTTACGCCATCCACTGACATCGTTGATCAAAAGAAAATAATTCAACTTATATTTCATCTAAGCGGAAAAATTCTTTGGGGCGAATGCCTTTCTCTGTTCGTTCTAATGTGCAACATTCGTACATCGGGTCATGTTCAAAATAAAGGATATAATCGCCTGCCACTGCTTCTTCCAAAAAAGCTTGTTTTTCCGTTAATGTCGTCAATGGAAACATATCGTAAGCCATGACATAAGGTAAAGGAATATGACCTTGCGAGGGTAATAAATCTGCCATATATACAATCGTTTTTCCTTTGTATTGCATCTGCGGCAACATCATTTTATCAGTATGGCCATTGGCAAACCGGATAGAAATATTTTTAGCAAAATCAGTTGAAGCCAGTTTGTCTTCAGTTGATTTTCCGACGTTCACAAATTTTAATTGGCCGCTTTCCTCAATAGGTAAAATATTTTCCTTCAAAAATGAAGCTTTCTCCCTGGCGTTGGGATGTACAGCCCAATTCCAATGGTCTTCATTGCTCCAGTAAGTTGCATTTTTAAAAGTAGGAACCAATTTATCACCTTCCCGGACAATAGCGCCACCACAATGATCAAAATGTAAATGAGTAAGAAAAGCGTCTGTAATATCATTGCGGTGAAAGCCGTATTTGGCCAGTGATTTATCCAAACTATCATCGCCATGTAAATAATAATGCCTGAAAAATTTTTCATCCTGTTTGTCGCCATTGCCATTATCTACCAAAATCAGGCGGTTGCCATCTTCTATCAACAAACAACGCAAAGCCCAGGAACAAAGATTTTTTTCGTCGGCGGGATTGATTTTATTCCAGATACTTTTGGGTACAACACCAAACATAGCACCGCCATCCAATTTAAAATAGCCCGTATTGATTGTATATAAATTCATGTATGCATTATTTATTTTTCAAGAATGAGTGTTGGTTTTTTCATATTTGTGTATATCAATAATAGCAAACCTACGCAGAAAAAACTTGCCAATGCCAATACAGAACCTCTTTGCGAACCGGTGAGTTCGGTAATATAACCAAAACTGAAAATGCCCAATACGGCAGCAATTTTTTCCGTTACATCATAAAAACTAAAGAAAGATGCAGTATCTTTTGTTACCGGCATCAGTTTGGCATAAGTAGAACGACTCAATGATTGCGTACCACCCATAACAAAACCTACGGCAATGGCCAATCCATAAAACGGATAAACACCACCTACCGGTAATATATAACCGACAAAACAAAGTGCAATCCAAAGAAGCACTAAAACCATCAAAGTTTTGATATTGCCCATTTTGGACGAGAGCCAGGAAATAACATAAGCTCCCGGAATGGCAATGAGCTGAATAATTAAAATAGAGATGATTAAATTGGTTGTAGGAATTTGCAATTCACTTTTGCCATACAAAGCAGCCACCAGCATAATGGTTTGCACGCCCATATCAAAAAAGAAAAAAGCAGCGAGATACCTTTTCAAAACAGGTAATTGCTTCAACTGTTGCCAAACCTTTTGCAATTCTTTATAGCCTTTCGATAAAATCTTTTTCTTCAAATCGCCACTGCCTGCAGCTTCCGGTTTGGGTAAATAGCGCAAAGAATATTGACCAAAACCCCACCACCAAAGGCCTACCAGGAAAAAGGATAAACGGAACTGAATGGTAGAAGCTTCTTGGTTGTTTTCAAAACCACCCAGGATGCCGGGAAAAAATACAAATACAAAACAGATAACTTGCAATATAACACTGCCAATATAACCGTAGGCAAAACCTTTGGCACTTACACGGTCACGGTCTTGCGGAGCGGCAATCTCCGGTAAAAAAGAATTATAAAAAACGATGCTACCCCAAAATCCAATACATGCCACTAGCATACAAATAAGCCCAAGCCCCAAATTAGACGCAGGGCTGGAAGTGGTACCCGATCCGGTATTGAAAAAAAACAAAAAAGCACAGGCGATGCTACCCATTGTCAGAAAAAAGTTCATGAATTTTTTCTTATTGCCTTTGTAATCGGCAATAGAGGATAATAATGGAGAAATAACGGCTACTATTAACATGGCAAATGCCAATGTGTAATTATATAATGCTGAATTTTCAAATTGCCTGCCGAGAAAAGTTACGGCTGTTGCGGATTGTGCTTTATTGTCAACGGCGATGGCTTCGAAATAAGCAGGAAAAATTGTTGACGTAATAACAAGATTATAGGATGAATTGGCCCAGTCGTACATAGCCCAGGCATTTATAATCTTTTTGGAAGCCGTTTGCATATTCGTTGGTTTCCGTAAAAATAGGAAATTCAAATGCGTCCCAAAGAAAAACCCGTTTAGGAATGAACTAAACGGGTTAAGCTAAGAAATTATTTGTTCAATTGAATACAGTATGCTTAAGGTGTATAAGGAAAAGATTTCAAGGTGTTGAATTGCGTGTCAGTCAATTCAAATACTAATGGAGAACCGTTATACATTTCTTTTGAAATTTTTTCACTTAAGTCATGAATAGATTGTGCTGAAATATTGTCAACCGCTCCGGGTGCTGTGGCCATGCGAATAAGTGGCTGCCCCGATTCATTTTTTTTCAGTTGAAAACTTATGACATTGGATGGATTCATGGCTGTATTTAAAAACTTTGCCAATGACATACCGTCTTCTTTAGTGTAACCATCATTGATAAACACTTCTATATTGGAAAACTTTGTTTCCTGCCCAAATTCATTCGTTGCCATTTTTTCCTGAATGCTTTTATCAAAATAAACTGTTTTGATGGCTTTGAAATGATTGTCCGATAAAATTAAATTCACCGGTTTGTCATTAAATATTTTAGAAGAGAGTAAACTGCCTATCATGGCAAAGCTGCTTACGGGAACTTTTTCCATACGGTCTTTTTTCACTACCATTTTGCATTGAATCGTATCGCCATCACGCATCAACTGAAAACTTTTTTTATTGTCCTTTGTGGAAGGATTGGTATCCAACTCATAAATATAATCGGCTGTTTGTTGCGCTTCTTCCTCGGTGATACCGTCTTTATAATAGACTTCAATTTTACTTTTCTTTACTTTTTTACCATAATTTGTACATGCAGTAAGTGTAAATGCAGCGAGAAGGATAATGAGTATTGGTTTCATGATTTTAATTACTTTATGCATAGGTAATGAAAATATTCGGTAGATGAATACTACTTTGGGGTTATTTTTTATTTGGCGAGATAACCATTGGCTATCAGCAACAAGAGTACAAGGCCGACAATAATTCTGTAATAACCAAATACCCTGAAACCGTGATTTTGTAAAAAACGGATAAAAAAACGAATGGCTAATAATGCGACTACAAAAGCCACCACGTTGCCGATAACAAATAATTGAATATGTTCTGTTGTAATAGTTTTGTAACCCTGCAATAATTTAAAACCGGTAGCGGCTGCCATAGTAGGAACTGCGAGAAAAAATGAAAATTCAGCAGCCAGTTTGCGAGTTAGTTTTTGTTGCATACCACCAATAATACTGGCAGCACTCCTGCTCACACCCGGAATCATTGCAATACACTGCCAAAGGCCGATAACAAATGCATTGGGTTTTGTAATTTTTTCATCAGTGTCTTTAATTGGGTTTTTAAAAACTGCATCAATAAATAATAAAACAACACCGCCGGCAATCAGGGAAATGGCAACTGTTGTGGTACTTTCTAATAACGCATCAATTTTATCTGAAAAAATATAGCCTAAAACCAATGCCGGAATTACAGCAATCAGTAACTTGACATAGAAACTCCATTGATTGTTTTGAATCGGTGCGATAAATTTTTTCCAATACAACACAACTACTGCCAGTATTGCACCTAACTGAATACCTACTGTAAAGAGTTTTGAAAAATCAGACGGAGGTATGCCCAGTATTTTTTCAGTAATAATCATGTGGCCGGTAGAAGAAATCGGTAAAAATTCTGTAATACCTTCTACAATGGCGATGATGATAGCATCGATAATGCTCATAGCGTTTTCATTTTGATTTCAATAAAGAAGGCGATACAGTTGCCAGCATCGCCTTTCAAATATAAATTGGAAATTAATTTATTATTGTGTTTCTTTTGCTCCTCCGGAGGATGCTTGTCTGACAGGGTTTTTGAAAATAGCAAAAATTTCAATCACCAACCCGGCCAATATCAAAATTGGGGCTACCGTGATTCTTGTAAAACTATATACGGCTGCTTTATCAAAAACATTCGGATCAGTATTGCTTTTGCCACCCGACAATAAAAACATGCCAATGGCAATCACTACGACACCTATCAACATCCATTTATAATTTTCCTTACCAAACATTTGTGATGTATTCACTTTACTCATGGGTTCTGTTTTTGGAGCTGCAATATAATAAAATTTATGAAGGCCGGATTGAATCCCTTAATACAAATCTTCTAATTTCATTTTCAGGTATTTAATAACACTTCTGTGGGTACTGAAAACGGTAATGACAATGCCGATAATAATTAGGATCAAGAAAAGTAAAAAGATTAATTGATTGTCGTGGATGGTTTTCAACCAACCTACGGACCTTTCGGCCAGCATAATGACGATATACAATAATATGGAAGCAAATACGCCACTCAAAGCGCCGTTCAATACTGCTTTCTTGTTCAATGGTTTGGCTATGAACCAACGGGTGGCGCCTACCATTTGCATGGTTTTGATCAGGAAACGATTGCTGAACATGGCCAGCCTGATAGTATTATCTATCAAAAAGATGACGACCAGCGAAATGAGGATGACCAAGGCCAATAAACCCAAGCTGATATTCCGAATATTTTTATTCAGCTTATCCACCAACGCTTCCGGATATTTTACATCACTCACATAAGTTTGGTTTTCAATATCGGCTTTGATGGCTGCCATCGAATCTACCTGTACATAGTTTCTTTTTATTTTAAAATAAATGGCATTGGGCAATGGATTTTCGTCCAACACCTTGCTCCAATCTTCATTTTCACCATCCGACATATATATTTTTTTTCCTTCTTCCTTCGACACATAATGTATCGATTTTACATACGGCTTGTTGGTGATATAGTCCATCAATGCTACACTGTCTTTGGGATTCAGGTCGCCACGCAGGTATGCCCTTATTTCTACATTTTCTTTAAAATAATCACCTAGTTTATTGGCATTAATAACGAGCCACCCAATGATGCCGAGCAAAAATAACACCAGCGTTACGCCAAGAATCGACATGAAATAAGAAGGTTTGCTTCGCTTGATTGATGATTTTCCCGATTGCGCCATTCTATAGAAATTTGAATTATTGGTTTTTATTGTTTGAGGATAGAATTCATTTTTATCAAATCCATTTCCCGGGTTTCTTTAGCGGGGCAAAAGTAACTAATTCAAATGTACAATCAGTATTTTTGCCGCCCGTCTTCTTATTTGAATGCGGAAAAATAAAAACGGAGGCAGTGGTGGCTTATTGTTTTTGCTCAACTAAGTGTTTTGTTAAAAATAAAAATCTGTTTATCCGCCTCATGAAAAAACAAAGAATAGCATTTCAATATGGAGTATAATTTCAGCGACATTGAAAAAAAATGGCAACAACATTGGAAAAAAGTCGGAACGTATCAAGTCGATAATGAATCAACCCAACCCAAATGTTATGTATTGGATATGTTTCCCTATCCTAGTGGTGCCGGTTTGCATGTTGGGCATCCGCTGGGTTACATAGCGTCCGATATTTACAGCCGGTACAAAAGATTAAAAGGGTTTAATGTATTACATCCGATGGGTTTCGATAGTTTTGGATTGCCCGCCGAACAATATGCTCTCGACACCGGACAACATCCTGCCGAAACAACCCGGAAAAATATTGCTACTTTCAAAAAACAACTTGATAATATTGGCTTTTGCTACGACTGGAGCCGCGAAGTGCAAACCAGCAATCCGCATTATTATAAATGGACACAATGGATTTTCCTGCAATTGTTCAACAGCTATTTCTGCAATACGGAACAAAAAGCATTGCCCATCAGCCGGTTGATTGAAAAATATGCAACCAAAGGTGCATTGCCCAAAAAAGGGGAACCCATTCCCGGCCGGCATTTTACAGCCGATGAATGGAATCATTTCACTGAAGAAAAACAACAGGAAATATTGATGAGGCGGCGGCTGGCGTATAGTAAATATGGCGAAGTCAATTGGTGCGAAGCATTGGGTACTGTGCTGGCTAATGACGAAGTGGTCAATGGGGTGAGTGAAAGAGGCGGCCATCCTGTAGTGAAAAAGAAAATGCGTCAATGGTATTTGCGTATCACAGCTTATGCCAATCGGCTATTGGAGGGATTGGATAAAGTGGATTTCAGCGATAGCATGAAAGAAATGCAGAAAAACTGGATTGGAAAATCTACCGGGGCCGAAATAAGTTTTAACATCAAAGGACAACCGAAAAATCAATCCGGGCTTACTGTATTTACCACCCGGCCCGATACCATTTTTGGAGTTGACTTTATGGTGGTGGCACCCGAACATGCTTGCATAGAAAAAATAACAACGCCTGCACAAAAACCGGAAATCGAAAAATATTTACAATACGTAAAAAGCCGTAGCGACAGGGAGCGACAAAGTGAAGTCAAACAAATCACGGGTTGCTTCACCGGGGCGTATGCACTGCATCCATTCAATGGAAAAGAAATTCCAATTTGGACGGCTGAATATGTATTGGCCGGTTATGGCACCGGTGCTATCATGGCAGTGCCTTGCGGCGATGAAAGAGATTTTGCTTTTGCCACACATTTTCAAATACCGATAACCAATATTATCGGTCACCATTTCACTGGCAAAGAAGCCAATCCAACCAAAGAAGCCATCTTGGAAAACAGCGATTTTATGAATGGCATGAAAATGAGTGAGGCGATTGATTTTGCCATTCAAAAACTCGAAGAATCGGGCATCGGCCGGCGAAAAATAAATTATAAAATGCACGACGCCGGTTTCAGTCGCCAGCGTTATTGGGGCGAACCATTTCCCATCAAATGGGTTAACGGTATGCCGGTGGCATTGGACGAAAAAGAATTGCCTTTGGAACTGCCGCATGTAGCAACCTATAAACCCGGGCCGGAAGGACAAGGCCCATTGGCCAATATAAAAGAATGGACCGACATGAATTTGGAAACCAATACCATGCCCGGTTATGCCGGTAGCAGTTGGTATTTCTTGCGGTTTATGGACCCGCATAATGAAAAAACTTTTTGCGATAGAAAAGTATCCGATTATTGGAACCAGGTCGATTTGTACATCGGCGGTACAGAACATGCTGTAGGCCATTTATTGTACAGCCGCATGTGGACGAAAGTCTTGTACGACCTCGGCTATATTGGTTTTGATGAGCCGTTTAAAAAATTAGTGAACCAGGGAATGATACAAGGCAGCAGCCGGTTTGTGTATAGAAAAAATGGTGAAAATAAATTTATATCAAAAGCATTTATAGAAAAACATCAAATTCAACAATTGCATGTTGATGTAAACCTTGTTGATGGTGTAGAACTAAATATTGAGGCATTCAAAAAATCAAAACCTGAATATGCCAATGCAGAATTTTTGCTGGAAGATGGCAAATATATCTGTGGCTCCGAAGTGGAGAAAATGTCCAAATCAAAATTCAATACTGTCAATCCAGATGATCTAGTGGTACAATACGGCGCCGATACTTTCCGCATGTATGAAATGTTTCTCGGCCCGGTAGAAATGAGCAAGCCCTGGGATACCAAAGGCATTGAAGGGGTACACCGCTTCCTGAAAAAATTCTGGCGATTGTTTGCCGATGAAACCCAAGGCCTGATTGTAACGGACGAAGAACCAACGGCAGCAGAAATGAAAATTTTGCACTACACCATTAAAAAAATAGAACAGGATACCGAGAGGTTTAGTTTCAATACCGCAGTCAGTACGTTTATGATTGCTACCAACGAACTCACCGATGTGCAATGTCATAAAAGAAAAATTCTGCTACCGCTTTTAATTTTATTGGCTCCTTATGCGCCACATATTGCGGCAGAATTATATCAATCGGTTCAGCAAGCCGCATCGATGGAAGAAGCAGACGTAGTGAACGCTGCTTTTCCAAAATTTGAAGAAAAATATATTAAAGAATCTTCTAAGAATTATCCCGTTGCCGTCAACGGTAAAATGAGAACCACCATCAATATTGCACTCGATGCCGATCAAAAACAAGTGGAAGAAATTGTATTGCAAAATGACATTGTACAAAAATGGTTAGACGGACAATCTCCCAAGAAAATCATTTATGTAAAAAATAAAATGATTAACCTGGTCATATAATTGCTGCATGGGCTTTACTTTCTCTGTAATAATTTATTTCAATGCGGAATAAATCATTGCTTGTATTTTTTTGACTAACGGTCAAGAAAGTCGATGAATTGGGCGTATTTTGTCGCTCTAAACATTAAAGCATATATGAAAAAGTTCTTTAGCATTTTACTTGGCTGTGTATTGGCTACACAGGCATCGGCACAGCAAGCCTATTTTTTATCCAATCCATCATTAACACCGGATGGACAAACTGTTATTTTCAGTTTTGAAGGCGATTTATGGACGGCGGCTCTCAATAAAGGCGACGCCAAAAGATTGACCGCCATGGAAGGCAATGAAATCAATCCCCGGGTTTCTCCCGATGGCCAATGGATAGCCTTTACCGGTTATCAATACGGCAATGCCGATATTTTTGTCATGCCAATCAATGGTGGCGCCATACGGCAAATTACTTTTCATAGTGCACAAGATGTTGTAACCAGTTGGAGTTGGGATTCCAAATACATTTATTTTAATTCGAACCGGGCATCCTATGCTGCAGGGTATAAAATAGCTCTTAGCGGTGGCACACCTGTCAGTGTATTTGGTCATAATTTTTTTCTATACGACCATAACCTCGTCGAATACCCGAATACTCGTGAAATTTATTTTAGCGACACCTGGGAAAGCCTGAACCAGGCACAAAGGAAAAGATATAAAGGCCCTTTTAATCCCGACATTCAATCTTACAATTTTGCCACAAAAGAGTATAAAAAATATACCACCTGGGAAGGAAAAGATTTTGATGTTACGATTGACAAAAAAGGCCATGTCTATTTCATCTCCGATGAGTATAATGGTGAATACAATCTTTATACATTGAAGGATGGAAAGAAAGATAGGCTGACTAAATTTTCGACTTCTATCAAATATCCGCAAGTTAATGCCGATGGCGGTACCATTGTTTTTGAAAAAGATTACCAATTATGGAGCTATGATGTGGCTTCCGGCAAAGCCAAAAAATTAAATATAGAAGTATATCGCAATGATGTGTTGGTACAAGATCAGGATTTCGATGTCAAAAGACAAATTTCAAATTTTGATGTTTCACCCGATGGGGAAAAACTGGCGTTTGTTTCCCGTGGCGAATTATTTGCCGGCGATGTGGAAGGCAAATTTATTCAACAAATAAAAAGAGGCAATGCCGAAAGAGTAAGCGAAGTGAAATGGATGAAGGATAATAAAACATTATTGTTTTCGCAAACCTGGAATGGCTACGAAAACTGGTTTACCATTGCAGCCGATGGCAAGGAAAATGAAAAGCAACTGACTCAAGATAAAATGAATAACCGCGGCCTGACAATGAATGAAAAAAGAACCATGGCCGTATTTAAAACAGGTCGTAATGAAATCCGTTTGATGGATTTAAAAACAATGAAATCGGAAGTGATTGTCAACGATGAATTGTGGTGGGGTTCCCGATCAGCAACGCCGGGTTTTTCTCCCAATGATGAATATATTTTATTTACCGCTTATCGCAATTTTGAAGAAGATATTTTGATTTATAATATCAAAGAAAAGAAAACCATCAACCTGACCAATACCGGTGTTTCTGAAACCACACCCATTTGGTCGCCCGATGAAAAATATATTTACTTCACTTCGCAACGGTCTCAACCTTCATTTCCATTCGGTGCGCCTGATGCCAAAGTCTATCGGTTGGCATTGTACAAATTTGACGAACCTTTCAAAGCAGATAAGTACAATGATTTATTCAAAGAAGAAAAACCGGATACCAGTGCCAAGAAGGATAAGGAGGAAGAAAAAACCAAAAATATCATCATCGATACCGACCATTTAATGGAAAGAGTGGAACAGGTAAGTCCCTATGCCGGTACACAATCGCTGCGAGGGGTTTACCAGCAGGGCGATAAAACAATTGTACTCTATTTTAGTAATCATGACGGCAGCCGTGGCGCTTTATGGAAAACAGAATACGAGCCATTTGAAAGGCCTAAAACAACTAAAATCGGCGGTACTGATAATGCTTACAATTTTGAAATAGTCCAGGAAAAAAGAAAAATGTTTACACTCTTCAATGGCACCATTTATACGCTCAATCTCATGGGTGGAAAAGTCAGCCCTATTGATATCAGTTATACTTTTCGCCGCAATCTTTCTGAAGAATTTGAACAAATGTTTTATGAAGCCTGGGCACACATGGAAGAAAATTATTACGATGGCAATTTTCATGGCCTCAATTGGGAAAAAACGAAAGAATACTATCAACAGTTTTTGCCATACTTGAATAACCGGTCCGATTTACGCATCATGCTCAATGATATGTTAGGTGAACTCAATTCATCGCACCAGGGCTTTAGTTCTTATGGCCGGGAAGAGCGAATAGACCTGCGACACCAAACTATGGAAACAGGTATTCAGTTTGAAGACGAAAAACCTTACACTGTAAAAAGAATTATCAGGCGTTCGGCTGCTGATGTGCAGGATATAGATATTCAACCCGGCGATGTATTGGTAAAAGTCAATGGCGCAACTGTTGACCCGCAGAAAGACAGGAATATTTATTTTACACAACCCTCTTTGGATGATGCCATCCAGTTAACTTTTGATAGAAAAGGTGAAATGTTGAATGTCAGGATTCACCCTCAATCTTCTGTTGTTGACGATTTGTACGATGAGTGGATCGATAAAAACCAACAACGGGTCGATGCCAAAAGTCATGGCCGTATTGCGTATAGTTATATGAAAAATATGGGGCAGGAATCATTGAATGATTTCCTGATTGATATGACAGAAGAATTAAATAAAAAAGAAGCCCTGATTCTCGACCTTCGATTCAATACGGGCGGAAATGTACACGACAAAGTTCTGCAATTTTTATCACAACGGTCTTACCTGCAATGGAAATTCCGGAATGGTAAAATGGCAAAACAACCCAACTATGCACCATCCGACAAACCCATTGTATTATTAATCAATGAACAATCTTTGAGCGATGCAGAAATGACCACACAGGGTTTCAAAGCATTGAAATTGGGTACTATTATCGGCAATGCCACCTACCGATGGATTATTTTTACCAGCAGTATCAGATTAGTGGACGGTTCTTCCATTCGGATGCCGGCTTGGGGTTGTTATTCATTGGATGGAAAAGACCTTGAATCCACCGGCGTTACACCGGATATTCTCGTCATCAATTCCTTCGAAGACAGGTTGAATAATCAGGATCCGCAATTGGATAAAGCCATTGAAGTTATACTTAATAAATTGAAATAGAGAAATTTATAATTAAATTACTAACGGGTACCTATACCTTACATTAAGGTTGCCATTTATAGACAACCTTTTTTTAAAAAATTTATTGTTTTGCCAAAAAAAGTAAATAACTTGTTGCCTGAATTTCAAAATTCAACCAAAATTGTATATCTGCTTGTGTCCTGAATAGTGTTCTCCTGTTTTGTGGATATGTAGTTAAATGAGTTTGCACCCTCTGAATATTTACTACTATTTTTTAAAATAAAAACAGGTATCATGACAACTGCCTTACCTAAACGTACAGCCTTTCAATTGTTAAAATTTTCACTGGTTTTTTTATGTCTTGCGTTGATGACCAATATTAGTTTGGCCCAAACCAAGCAAGAAAAACAGCCTGCAAAACAAAAAAGAGTTGTAGAATCTGCTGAACAGCAAAAAGAAAAAAAAGAAGCAAAAGAAAAAGAACTCCGCAAAGAGAAAAAAGAAAAATATAAAGACGCTGATAAAGACAAGTATGAAAATGAAGAGATGCAAGAAGAGGAGGACGAATATGATGGCCCTGGCAAAGCCATGGCATTTGAAGTAGAAAGAACCAAAGACCCTGCAACCGGTAAAGTGCCCTGGGATCAATTGCGGATTGCAATAGAGAAAACTGACCAGGCCAAGAAAAGCGCAGCTGCCAATCTTACAACCGCACTCACTTGGTCAGAAAGAGGTCCTAATGGTGATATAAGAGGCCCGTTTGGAAATTCAAGGCCTACCGGGCAACAAACTTCCGGTAGAATCAGGACAATTATGGTCGATTCCACAGATGCTACCCACAAAACAGTTTGGGC
The DNA here is from genome assembly GCA_020437365.1 of Chitinophagaceae bacterium. Lineage (GTDB taxonomy): Bacteria > Bacteroidota > Bacteroidia > Chitinophagales > Chitinophagaceae > JJ008. Next base: position 91,446 of record JAGQWM010000001.1, read on the forward strand.
AGGAAGTGTAAGTGGTGGCCTTTGGAAAACAACAGACATCACAGCTTCACCCGCTACCTGGGTGTTAGTCAATGATTTTTTATCAAATCTATCTATCGCAGATATATGCCAGGATCCTCGTTCCGGATTCCAGAATATCATGTATTTCTGTACCGGCGAATCTTATGGCAATATCGATGCGGTAAATGGCGTTGGTGTATTTAAAAGTACCGATGGCGGTGCTACCTGGAATTTCCTGGCCAGTACCAGCAGTTATACTAATTGTACCAGGATTCTTTGTGATTTTCAAGGCAATGTTTATCTAGGAACAGTAGGAAGTGGATTACTTCGTTCTATAGATGGAGGTACTACCTGGACCAATATTACGCCGATAGGGTTGAGTAATAGAATAGCCGATTTGGAAATAAGCTCTACTTCAGCAGCCGGAAGGCTTCATGTTACCACAGGTGTTTTTTCCAGTTCATCATATAGATATACTGATATTCCGGCTACCGTAACATCCGGTTCCGGATGGAATGCGTCAACTACACCATTTACATCATTTAGCCAACGAGCAGAAATGGCTATCAGCGGCAATACTTTATATGTTTTGCCCTGCAATGGTTCATACCAGGTTTCTCAAATCTGGAAATCGACAGATGGTGGTGATAATTGGGCTGTCACAACTGCTCAGCCAACAGGTAACTGGGCTAGCGGTCAAGGTTGGTATGCATTATCAGCAGCTATTAATCCCGCAAATGTGAATGAAGTTATTGTTGGTGGTTTGGATTGCTGGAAAACAACAACTGGCGGATCTTCATGGACTAAAATATCTTCCTGGGCTACCTTATCAACTGGCTTTTATATTCATGCTGACCAACACGATATTCAATGGTGGGATGGGGGTAATAAATTACTCTTCGCCTGCGATGGCGGCTTACACTATTCAACAGATGGTGGCGCCAATATGGATGACAGGAATAAAGGGCTAAGAATTAAACAATTTTATTCCGTGGCTATTCATCCAACCGAAACCAATACTTTTTTGGCAGGTGCACAAGATAATGGTATGCACCGAATGAATCATGTCGGCCTGGACAGTTCACTCGAAGTCACCGGTGGTGATGGTGCCTATTGTGCCATCGACCAGGACGAACCGCAATATGAATTCGGCTCTTATGTGTACAATGTTTATCGAAGGTCAACAGATAATGGAGCCACTTGGTCAACGCCTGTTAATAACCAGCTTACCGGTAGATTTATCAATCCTTGGGATTATGATAATACAGCCAACATCATTTACGCATGTAATAATACAGGTACCTATTTACGTTGGAATAATCCGCAAACAGGTTCTTCTACAGACGTGGTAACGGCTACCGGGTTTACGGGCAATGTTTCAGCCGTTCATGTTTCACCATATACTGCCAACAGGGTGTATTTTGGAATGGGCAACGGCGGTATCCAGTATGTTGATAATGCAAATACCGGCACTACAGTGGCCGCAACTAATATTACCCCATCAGGTGCTTCCGGATATGTAAACTGTATCGTAACCGGCTCTTCAGACCAAAACCTGATTGCTTGCTATTCCAGTTATGGTGTTACGAATGTGTGGTTGTCCACCAATGGTGGTACCAGTTGGACAGCTTGTGACGGTAATTTACCCAATATGCCTGTCAGATGGGCTTTATTCAATCCCGATGATAATACAAAAGCCTATATCGCTACGGAAACAGGCGTTTGGGAAACTGATTTACTGAATGGTGGTAGCACCGTATGGACCGCCAACAGTACCTTCCCGAACGTAAGATCAGATATGATGAAATTCAGGGCTTCCGACCGCACAATTGCAGTGGGTACACACGGCCGTGGTATTTGGACTACAACCATTCCTTCCATCGTAGGCCCGTCTGTAACCATAGACCAAGCTGCTGCTCAAGCAGATCCTACTTCTGCTTCACCTATCAACTTTACCGTTGTGTTTAGTGAATCAGTAAGTGATTTCTCCACAGGCGATGTTACTTTATCAGGAACAGCAGGAGCTACCACCGCAACAGTTACCGGCAGTGGTACTACTTATAACGTGGCTGTAACAGGTATGACTTCCAGCGGTACAGTCATTGCTACAATCGCCGCAGGTGTTGCTACAGGTGATGGTAGTGCTATAGTGAATACCGCATCTACCAGTACAGATAATACAGTGACATATAACCAACCTGCCATTGGCGATTTAATTGTTTCAGAGATTATGCAAAACCCAGCTGCTGTTTCTGACAATAACGGTGAATGGTTTGAAGTGTATAACACAACTGCTTCTCCAATAGATATGAATGGCTGGGTGATTAAAGATTTGGGTACAGACAATTTTACCATTAGTAGCAGTCTTGTTGTACCGGCGAATGGATTTGTAGTACTTGGTAATAATTCAAATACCGGTACAAATGGTGGTGTTACAGAAAATTATGATTATGGCACTTCTATGTTTTTATCCAATAGTGATGATGAAGTAATTCTGCAAAATGGTCCTTCAGGAATTATAATAGATGAAGTTGATTATGATAATGGTGCCACTTTCCCTGATCCAACAGGTAAATCTATGACCTTGAATCCGACGAAATTTAATTCAGTAGATAATGATAACGGTGCGAACTGGTGCGAGGCAACGACGCCATATGGCTTAGGTGACCTCGGTACGCCGGGTGCAGCCAATGATAATTGTTATGTACCACCAACCGTTACCATTGACCAAGCTGCTGCTCAAGCAGATCCTACTTCTGCTTCACCCATCAACTTTACAGTTGTCTTCAGCGAACCGGTTACAGGTTTCGCCACCGGCGATGTTACACTGAGTGGAACAGCAGGCGGTTCATTAGTGGGTACGGTTTCCGGAAGCGGAGCTACATATAATGTAGCCGTAACCGGTATGACAACAAGTGGAACTGTTATAGCAAATATTGGAGCCGGAGTGGCAACGGGAACAGTGAATGTAACC
>JAGQWM010000020.1 GCA_020437365.1 Chitinophagaceae bacterium
AAATAAGAATGAACGATGCCGAAACCGGCGGCAAAAGAAAGAAATAAATTCATGGAGATGGCGTTCAACTAAAATAGAAAAAGATAAATGGTTATAGCCAGGCTGTGTCTGATTACCGGCTATGCCAAAAGCTTTTACTGTTTCCTGAATTCATTTGTGGGCCTTTCTGCCAAACACAAGGCTTGCACGCAACACACAATTTATCTGCCGTAGGCACGACAAAGGCTGAAATATTTTTCAAACTGGTAAAGGATCGCAGATTTATTTTTTAATGTGAGAAAAAAAGCGTTTATCGGGTGATGTAATTTCGAATCCATTTTTGGCGGGAGGCGAAAAAGTCCGCCAAAGACTATCGTTTCTTATAATTGTTAGTTTTCCTGGTTCGCTGAATAGCCAAACTTCATTATTAGGCATTATGGTTAAGGAAGCATTATGTAATACTCCCTATTTTCTGTACCAAAAGTTTGTTTTGCTAAGCTAATATTTTTCTTGTTCATGCTGCATATTTTTTTCTAGTTAATTCAAACATCTTGTTCGGGGACATTCCCAATGACTGATGTGTTTTCTGATGATAATATTCGATATGTTTTTGAACTCCTTCAAAGAGTTCAATGCCTGTATCGCATGGATTTAGATAAACATAATTGTATTTGAGGTTCTTCCAAAAACGTTCTATCCAGGCATTGTCAGTGGCTCTCCCTTTCCCGTCCATAGAGATATTGATTTTTTCTGATTCCAAAAAATTTATCCATGCAGAACTGGTGTATTGACTTCCCTGATCGGAGTTGATAATTTGGGGTTTACCATTTCTTTTTATTGCATCTTTTAATACGTCTAAACACCATTTCTTCGTCATGGAGTTACTGATACCCCAGCCCATGATTTTGCGGCTGTGAACGTCAATAAATGCTGTCATATACATAAATCCCTTCGCCATCGGTATGTAAGTAATATCTGTACACCAAACCTGGTTAACACTTTTGATGCTTAATCCCCTGAGTAAATATGGTTTAACAAATTCTTTCAAGGCTCCTTTTGTGAGGTTCTTTTTACGATATAACGTTTCATGTCCCATGATTTTAAACAATCGCCTGATACGCTTCGGGCCAACCGGATAGCCTTTTCCCTTTAACCAGTCGACAATCGATTTTACCCCTTCCGTAGGGTGTAGTAAAACATGACGGTCCATTAGGTGCATCATCTTTACATTCTCCGGTTTCTCGGCTACAGGTTCATAATAAAATGAGCTTCTTGGAACAGAAAGAATTTCACACTGTTTGCGAATGGAAACGGTTTTATGTTTCATATTCACCATTTCAAGTCGTTGTCGTGTATCCCCAATTTCCTTGCACTTTTTTTTAAAAAGTCATTCTCTACTTTCAGCTGGCCAATCTGGGCATACAGTTTCTCTATTTCAACTGAATTAGATTCTTCAACCTGGTTATGCTTTCCTGTAAACAATGCAGGCATCCGCTCTAAAAACTCTGATTTCCATTTTGAAATGGTAATCACATTTACTTCAAATTGTTGACTAAGCTGTGCCAACGTTTTCTGATTCTTAATCGCTTCTAAGGCAACCTTGGCCTTGAAGTCTGCGCTAAATTTGCGTCTCATTTGTTTTGCCATTTGTTTAGTAAATTTAATGTTGATTTATTAACTAAACCAATGGTACTGGTTTAGGGGAGTATTACAAAATTACGGAGTAAAAATATAGTTTGAGATTGGGATATGCAAGTATTTACGCAGGAATTTTATGTAAATTAATGAGTATAAATACTTATTAAATTAATTAATATGCGAATGGAGTATGTATTTAAATCACAGAAATTGAGCCGTATAGCTGCTTTTACATTGCTTAATATCAGCAGGTTTACCGGAAAATATTTTCTCCCCTCCGTTTATACCGGCTTCGGGACCCAGCTCTATCAACCAGTCTGCCGATTTTATGACATCCAAATTGTGCTCAATAATGATAACAGAATGTCCTTGCTCAATTAAGGCATGCAGTGAGTCCAACAATTTTTTAATATCATGAAAATGTAACCCTGTTGTAGGTTCATCAAAAATGAATAAAATTTTATGCTGATGATGAGATTTGCCCAGGAAAGAAGCCAGTTTGACCCTTTGTGCTTCGCCACCGGATAAGGTATTGGAAGATTGCCCCAACTTGATATAGCCCAATCCAACATCACTCAATGGTTGTAAAGCTTTGGCAATCGTTTTTTCTTTGGCTCCGGAAAAAAAATCAATGGCTTCATCTACACTCATTTCCAAAACATCGAAAATATTTTTATCCTTGCATGTTACTTCCAACACTTCTTCTTTAAACCGTTTGCCGCCACAGGATTCACAGACAAGATGCACATCGGCCAGGAATTGCATTTCTACAATTTGTTCTCCCTCACCTTTGCAAGTATCGCAACGGCCGCCATCCACATTGAAAGAAAAATGTTTGGGTAAAAATCCTCTTCGTTTGCTGACAGGCTGTTTTGCAAATAACTGCCGGATTTCATCATAGGCTTTGATATACGTTACCGGGTTACTTCTTGAAGATTTACCAATCGGGTTTTGATCCACCATTTCCAATTGGCTGATTGCATCTATATCGCCTGTTAATTTTTTGAAAGCTCCGGCTTTACCAGCTGAGACGCCTTTTATTTTTTGCAAAGCCGGGTAAAGAATTTGTTTCACCAGGGTTGTTTTACCACTTCCGCTCACGCCACTTACCACACATAGGACATTCAGTGGAAAAACAACATCTATGTTTTTTAAATTATGTTGTGCCGCACCTTCAATTTTTATAGAACGATTCCATTTTCTAACCGAATTGGGTGTTTCTATTTTTAATGCACCGGTCAGGTATTGTCCGGTTAGGCTGTTCGGATGGGCAATAATGTCATCGTATGTGCCTTCGGCAATGACTTCGCCACCAAGATGTGAAGCCAGCGGCCCCATATCTATAATGTGATCGGCAGCCCGCATCATCATTTCATCATGTTCTACTACCACAACCGTATTGCCCAAGTCTCTTAATTCTTGCAACACTTTTATCAGGTTGGCCGTATCCCTGGCATGCAGGCCGATGGAAGGTTCGTCTAATATATATAAGGAATTGGTGAGGTTGCTGCCCAAATTTCTTGTCAATTGTATGCGCTGGCTTTCGCCACCACTTAGCGAATTGGCCAAACGGCTCAACGTCAGGTAAGGCAAACCCACTTTCAATAATGTTGCTAACCGATTGTCAATTTCCGTTAAAATTCTTTTAGCAATGGCTTTATCCTGCTTCGATAAAACTTTCGGAAGTTTTTCAAAAAATTTTTTCAATTCATCAACCGGCAGGCTTCTGAGTTGCCCGATATTTTTACCATGCACTTGTACATACAAAGCTTCTTTGCGTAAACGAAAGCCTTTGCAATCCGGGCAATCGGTTTTACCCCGATAGCGACTGAGCAAAACCCTGTATTGAATTTTATACAACTGCGATTCCACATCGGCAAAAAAATCATTGATACCTAAAACGCCGTCGGCACCTTCCCATAATAATTTGTATTGCTTGTCGGATAAATCGGCGATGGGTTTATGAATTGGAAAATTGAAAGGCTTTGCTGTTTTAATAAAATTCTTTCGCCACCAATCTAATTTTTCTCCTTTCCACGGTGCCACAGCACCTTCGTACACACTCATGCTTTTGTTGGGAATCACTAAATCCGGATCGATACCTACAACTTGTGCAAACCCTTCGCAGGTAGGACAAGCTCCCAAGGGATTGTTGAATGAAAATAAATTGGGAGTTGGTTCTTCAAACTGGATGCCATCCATTTCGAAACGATTGTTGAAAACCAAAAGTTGTGCATCATTTACCTGCAGGAAAACTTCTCCTTCCCCTTCATAAAATGCAGTACTAACGGAATCGGCTATGCGATGTTTATCATCTTCATCGAATGTTTTGGTAATGAGCCGGTCAACTAGTATATGTGTAATGTTTTCTTTTTTCAACGCCGCTTCACTTTGTTCCAATAATGCATCGATGCGGTGCGGTACCAATTCTTTTTTTCCGGATGAAGCAACGGTTGCCACTCGCACAAACCCTTTTTGTTCCAGTATTTTCAATTCTTCTTTGATATTCCTATTTCGATGTTGTTTGAATCGGGCCAGGATAAATACTTTTTGTTCTTTTTTTAATTTCAAAATGGCTTCCAGCACATCCGTTACGTCATCTTTTTTCACTTGCATGCCCGAAATAGGAGAAATTGTTTGACCAATCCTGGCATATAACAAACGCAGGTAATCATAAATTTCTGTCAGGCTGCCCACGGTACTTCGGGGAGTACGGCTGATGACTTTTTGTTCGATGGCGATGGCCGGGCATAGTCCTTTGATGGCATCTACGTCGGGTTTATTCATCCGGTTCAGGAACTGCCGAGCATAAGCACTCAGGCTTTCGGCATACCTCCGTTGGCCTTCGGCAAATAAAGTATCGATAGTTAAGGAAGACTTTCCCGAGCCCGAAACACCCGTAACCACAATGAGTTGATGGCGGGGAAAAGCCACGGTAATATTTTTGAGGTTGTGCACCCGGGCACCTTTCACTAAAATATTATCTGCGGAAATTACGGTCTTCGATTTGGCGGGAATCTTCTCTTTTATCATATCTGTGATTAATATATAAGTCTTTGTAAAGCCTTGCCAGTCCTTACTTCCATCGCTATTCTTAACATTTTATTGGGAAGTATGCCCCGGAATTCCTTTTACAAATGTTTGGCAATTTACAGAAATACGCTATTTTTATTTTCCAATTAATCCAAAAATGAAAAACAAAAAATTAATCAGCCTATAGTCATTACTTCTACTCGAATTTTTATTTTACTTTTTTTTACTGTAACCAATATCCAATTGAAATTGTATCTGTATATACAGATGCAGCAACCTAAACTGTAGAAGTTATGAAAGCATTATCAAAAAAAACTGACCATGAACTCATCCGTTTGTTTACAGACGGCGAAGTTGACGCCTTGGAAGCACTGATTGTGCGGCACAAGGAAAAACTGTACACGTCAATCCTGTTTCTCGTCAAGGACAAATACCTGGCCGAGGATATTTTCCAGGATTCTTTTATCCGCATAATCGACACAATGCGTGGCGGCCGCTATACCGAAGAAGGGAAATTTTTGCCTTGGGCCATGCGTATTGCCCATAATTTATGTGTCGATCATTTCAGGAAAGTCAAAAGAACGCCGGTTATTCGAACCGGTGAAGATAAAGACATCTTCGAAATCTTAAACTTTTCGGAAGACAGTGCAGAAACGTTGATGATAAAAAAACAAAGTCACGACCGGGTACGCAATATGCTGGACAGCCTGCCGGAAGACCAGCGGGAAGTAATTATTTTACGCCATTATGCCGACATGAGTTTTAAAGAAATTGCAGCGGCTACCAATTGTAGTATTAACACTGCTTTGGGAAGAATGCGTTACGGATTGATTAATTTGCGTAAACTAATGACGAAAAAACAAATAGCTCTTTAATAGAAAAACTTGTCATTCTGTATCTCCATCCGGAGAAAAACGAATTGCTGAGAAATCAGCAAATTTGTTTGCTTGCCATACCGGAAGGTTGGTACAGAATGACACCAAATTAAAAGCCTTCCTGTTGATGTACAGGAAGGCTTTTTTATTTGTAAACTGCGTATTGCACGTTTATTTTATTTTAGCCTATCCTTACTGTTTCAATTTCTATATTACTACTTGGATACTTTCAACGCTTTTGTGATCGAATGATTTATACATATTCAAAAAAATAAACCTTATTTTTATTCCCGGTATATGTAATTCCAGTATTTAACTAAACAACAAAAAAATAATATTATGAGAAAATTAATTACTGAGTTTATTGGAACTTTTTTCTTAGTGCTTACCGTGGGTTTGGCCGTATTAGGTGGAGGCCCAATGCAGGAATTACTGCACCCATAGCCATTGGCCTTGTATTGATGGTGGTAGTCTATGCCGGAGGGCATATTTCCGGAGCACATTATATTCCGGCAGTAACTTTAGGTATTTTAATTCGAGGTAAAATAAGCGTTGGTGATTCCGTGAAATATTGGATTGTGCAATTTATCGGTGCAGCCGCAGCTGCATTTATAGTTATTTATTTATTAGGAGATAAAGTACCTACTGACAGCGCCATGATGACAAGCCCTGTAAAAGGCATGATTGCTGAATTTTTGGGCACATTTGCTCTTGTCTTTGTTGTCCTCAATACAGCTACGGCAAAAGGTACAGAAGGAAATAGTTTTTATGGCTTAGCCATTGGCCTTACTGTTACAGCGATGGCTTTTGCCTTAGGAAGTTTTTCAGGTGGTGCATTCAATCCCGGTGTAGCATTAGGAATTTCATTGATGCACATGGCAAGCTGGAGTGATATGTGGGTATATCTTATAGGCAGTTTGGGTGGCGCTTTGGTAGCAGCATTTGTTTTTCTGATGTGTAATAAGAATGATAAGTAATTTTTAATTCAGAATAAGAAAGATGCTGAATTAAATTCAGCATGACTTTGCGTTCACGAAGATAAAACTGAATTACAAATTACTCTTAGAATGTCTTACCGGACTTGATCCGGTAACCTTTTCTCTTTTATGTGAGTTATTTTAGAAAGATACTGAAACTGATTCTCATAATCATTAAACCTGAAATCATTGATAATAAACGTGTTGCTGAACCTGTCATCTAAACCTTCTTGCCTCCCTTCTTACCATATCCATACTTCCAATAATTTCAAACGGGCTTTTGTTAAAAACTCTATTGCATAAGTCATTTTGCATGCCTTTTTTCTGTAGCAGTGCAATTGAAGCATCAATTTCTGTCATTGTATAACCATTTTCTTTTCCACTTGCCTAGGAATTGTATCTTTTATCCAGTTCTTTTATAAAAGCATTATTCTTCCACCATTCTGCTTAAAGGACTATTTCATCTTCCAACATCATATATATGGCCTTAATTTTTTTATCGTCCGCCACACGTATATAATCGTATAACTTTTCCCTTATTGCTGATGTTGTCATAATTTTTTACATTTCTACAAGTTTACTTTTTTTCTTTTATTAATTTGTCACATTACAAAGTTATTGAGGCTGATTGCCTTAATAAAAAATCCGATGTTTATCGACTATTAAATTGAAAATTTAAATATGGATTGTGAGTCGGTTGGGAATAATAAAAAAAACGTCTCCTAAAGTAGACGTTTTCTAAGAAAGAAAATATTTATAACTACTCAGTAAAAGTAATTTTAGAACTACAGCCACCATCTCCTGAAGTACAAGAACATTTTTGGCTTTTGCATTGCTCAATTATTGTTTGTGTACATTCCTGACAACCCCATGCACTTGTACACTTCATTTCGCAAGTATTACTATAATAGTTAGCTGATTTGCTTACATTTTCTATTTGGCTGGCAAAAGATGGTTCATTCTCTTTTATTAAAGGAATAACAATATTTGTAACATTATCACCAACCCTGTATTTTGCTTTAATAGCTTTGAAAGCTCCTTTTTGATCATTTAGTTCAGTAACTACAGGATGAACTAAATATTTAATTTCTTGTTTTTCAGCCGCTAATCGTGTTACTAAAGTTTCTAATTGTGTAGGGTTATTAAGTTCAATTACAGAATTAGTTTCACTTTCAATAAAAAAATCTTTTTGTGACGATTCAGTTTTTTTACAACCTGTGAACGAAAACATAATAGATGTTACTATTAAAATAAAAATCCCTCCGTTCTTTAAATTAAAATTTTTCATATCAAAAATTTTAAGGTTATAAATCAAAATAACACTACAAGGTAAAAAAAAAAAAATGAGAGTCCAAAATTAATTTAATATGAAAGACAACTCATTGAATTATAATGTTTAAAAGTTTTTCATTCTTAAAATCTGGATTATCTTTTATTAAATCTGATTTCTTTACTTGCCAACTTTTCAGATAAAAAAATTTTCAATTTAGAAAGAGAATCGGGGGGGAACAAAAAAAGTCTTCTTGTTTACAACAGGAAGACTTTTTTATTTAAATAAAATCACATGATTTCTAAGTTGAAAATATTTTATTTCAAAGCAACACTGAAATTAACCGTTTTAGGCGGCAGGCATTTTTTATCATCGCAGGTTTGAAATTCTACATTGCCACTATAACTGGTTTTTACATTGGCTCTTAATTTTACTCTTTGCACAAAAACCACGTGGTCGGCATATTGATTTGCAGAAATACCGAGTGCATCATCTTTGAAAACTTCCATCTTACCGATTTCTTTAATATTGCCTACCGGCTCTACTAAGGAATTCTTTTTAATGGTAAAACTGGTTGGAATAGCGATGGCATCTTTAGGTTGTGTTTGTGAATACAAATGCCATTTGGGTTGAATGTGAGCAACCATTTTAATATCATACGTTTTATCGGCTACTTTACTGGCACTAAACGACCATGACACCGGACTGGATTGAGCCCGGCAACCCATCGCTACAAATGCCACCACCAGGAATGTAAAAATTTTTTTCATGTTTATTTTTTTCAAATTTCTCATTTTAATTGAATTTTCGCTGTTAAATTTTTGACAACATACTTTTTGTAACAATTATATATCAATGCCAATGACGAACAATGATGGCTATTCGTTGTATACGAAAGAATTATGAAACGAATTGTTTGGCCAGAAAAAGTTCCTGTAGAATTTGTTGTCCATCGGTATTACCTAACAATGTAGAACAAGCTCTTTCCGGATGTGGCATCATGCCAATTACATTCCTTTTTTCATTACAAATACCTGCAATATTCCTTACAGCACCATTTGGATTGGCAGCGATTGTTTTCTGTCCGTTTTCATCACAATAGTAATACAGCACCTGCCCGTTTTCCTCCAAGCTATCAAGTGTATTTTCATCAGCAAAATATCTTCCCTCACCGTGAGCAACCGGAATTTTGAAAGGTTTATCCCGACCATTGGTGATAAAAACATTTTTACAAACAAATTGTTGTTGTTCATTTCTCATCAATGCGCCGGGTAGTAAATGTGATTCGCATAAAATCTGAAATCCGTTACAAACACCAAAAACCTTTCCTCCTTCATTAGCAAATTTTGTTACGGCTTGCATCATCGGACTAAAACGGGCTATGGCACCACAACGCAGGTAATCGCCAAATGAAAAACCACCCGGTAACACAATACAATCTTCTTGTTTAAAACCGGACAAATCATTGTCTTTATGCCACAACATGACCACTTCCTGGTGCATTTCATTTTGTAAAGCATCAATCATATCTCTGTCGCAATTGGAACCGGGAAAAACAACAACGCCGAATTTCATTTTTTAAATATTAACTTTTAAAAAAACAAAGATAAGATTAATGCTTGAGCCCATTATCCATTCATAGCCCATCCGGGGCCGAGAAACTGGTAACACAAAATAAAAGCCAGCGTCATCCAAAACAATAAAACCGGCAAAATACGGAGTGGTGTAGCCATATACCCTTTCGCCTGGAATAGTGCAATCGGAATAGCCATGATGGCCCATTTTTGTAAATCGCCTTGGTTATTAACAAATGGAATGAGTAATGCAATGATTAATAAAACCAAAACAAGGCTCCAGCTCTTTCTGATTTGTATCAACATTTTACGCAAACTGTCTTGCACAAAATAACTTCCCAACAAAAAAGGAATCACCAATAAAAATGCACTGCCGGCCAGCCAAATGGATTGTTCTATTTCTAATATGTGCATGGAAAACTGTGGCCAGATAGCCTGCCAACTCCAGGCATCGGTAATGAGCAGGTACATGGCATAAAAATAGGATGGTGTAACTAACCCAACGAGGCATAAAATCCATTCATTCGGCCTGACGGATCGCATTAATACCAGCGAAAAAAGTATCCAGACAAAAAATAAAATAGCCGGTGCATAAATAAAACCAGCTATTCCCAATGCCAAGCCGATATTAAAAACCAATGCTTTTACATTAGTCCGATTGTAGGTTTTTAATAACCCTGATAATATATACAATAAAATACAGTTGACTAACATAGGTGCCGATAAAACATTCCAGGATGGGAATAATGAAGTAATAAATAGAAAAGTCATTCCCGGAAAATAATTCAGCTTTTCCATCATGCGATATGTATTTACAATGCGGGTAATAGCAACCGCTTGTAAAAACAAAATAGTAAATGCAATAAAGGAATATAATACCGGGTTAGCCGCACCGGCAGATTGTAACCCTTGCAAAATTTTTTGAAAAAACAATCCGTCTGTTTCTTTGGGTAGCACTACGGCAGGATGGATAAATAATGGTAATTTGATGAGTACACCAAAGACCAATAGCACTAAAATATTGACCGGGTTTTTTGTTTTAAATATGGCAACCACTGTAATTAAATCGTTTTGAAGTCTTACTCGTATTCAACTTTTGCAAAACAAATATAATTACGATATAAACAAGGTATAATCATTTGTGTGGCACTTACCTGTTTCCCGTATTTAGGCATGAACTCATACCCTCTTTCTAAATTCTTCAACGTTGGATTTCGTGCCAGTTTGCCAGTCGGTAAAAGACTGTAATCGTTCAATAATGTAGTTCTACGTTCTTTCTTATTGAATAAAAAATGAAGGTCTTTGCCCGTATTCATCATTTGGTACGACACTGTATTGTCTGAATTATCATCGTATTGCGACTTCCCAATAACTGTGTACCATTCGGGATTGGCGTCTTTGTCGAATGACATCACGGCTATATTATCGGCATGGTAACGGGTGTTATTGCGATCATCATTGCGGTAATACCACCAGTAGTTTCTATAAAATGGAGAACGGTACCAACTGGCAGAATAATTCCAATAGGGCGAACCATAGAGATAATCCCAACGATTCCAACTGTTGTACCTCGACGTTGTGTAATATGATTCGCTGCCTAAAACGAATCCACCATCTTTGCGGGTAATAATATTGCGAATAAAATAATCGTTGAAAGCCGATTTTGTTGCCGCATCGCCTTTGGCTTCTTCCCTGAAACTGTCATTGAAAGGCACGGTTTTTTCAATATCAACTATTTGATTTGCCTGATTCATGATGTAGAAATACAAACCCTGAATATTGCCTCTTTTCCCATCCATGTAAAGACTGGTCAGCAAGTACCGCTGATTGGCATTATCTATTTTCAATTGAATATCGTCTAACCAAAGGTCGTTCAGGTGCAGGCGAAACGTATCCAATCTCTCTGCCATAGCAGGTTTTACATATAAAAGTGCTTCATCTATATTTTCATTAGTCCTTCGGTGAATTTTGGTAAAAACAAAATTGCCTTCATTATCAATTTCAAATATGCCGAGGTTATCATTTTTCCCTTCCATGGGAATATCCATGACACTTTTGTTTTGCAATTCCAATTGGTCATTAAAAAGCAAGGTCGTCAATACAAATAATTTTTTATTGCGGCTATCTACTTTAAACACGCCGAATTTTGTTTTGTCTTCACTATTGATTACAGTATAAATATCGTTGTTGGCCGCAAAACGCAGATGGGTTGTATCCAATTCTACCACATCGCCTTCGAGGTGCCCCAAGCCATCTGTCCTGGCAGCCATACAATACACAACATTCTTTTTTTGGTATTGGTAAATGACGTAACAAGTTTGCTGATGTACAAAAACGTCAACATTGATGATTTTATCATTATTGGGCAAATAATCCTGCTCCACATTACTGATTTCCTGCATATTTTCATCTAAAACAGAAATGGTATTATCGTTCCTAATATTTTTATAAATCAGAAAATTTCCATTAATTTTTCCGCCGATAATAAAATTCATTCTACGCAAATCGTTTTTATCGGGTTGAGAATAAATGATTTTTTGTCCGAAACAAACAAGGCCGAAGCTAAAAAATAAAAGAATCAACAGGGAATGCTTACACGTCATAATAAATTGATTTTTTGCTCTTTAAAGTTACATGATGATTTTGAAAAACAGGCCGGCAATTTGACAAGTGAACGTTAATTCTTCCGTCCTGCAACTGTTTTGCTTTAAATGGCGGAATATCGGCTATTCATCAATGAATGGTTGGCACAAAAAGACGAAAATAGGGGCTGAAAAACTTGCCTTTGAAAATGGTATTTTGCGTATAACTTTGCACAGATTTGTAGAAAATAAAACCACTGATTTTGCCGACCCCATGAAGGAGGCAATCCAGACAAAAAGACCACAATAACCAAGCAAGTGAAAGTACCGACTAATAAAGTCACCGCCGCCGGATTACTGATAGCCTTAGGAATTATTTATGGAGATATTGGAACATCGCCACTGTACGTTTTCAATGCCATCATAGGAGGAAGGGTCATAACCGAAGAACTCATTTTAGGAGCCTTATCCTGTATTCTCTGGACATTGACTTTGCAGACAACAATCAAATATGTTATCCTGGTTTTAAGGGCTGACAACCGTGGTGAAGGTGGCACTTTTGCTTTGTATGCATTGGTCAGGAGACGAAAAAAATGGCTGGCCATTCCGGCAATGATTGGTGGCGCTTCCCTACTCGCCGATGGCATTATAACCCCGCCGATTTCCATTACTTCTTCTATTGAAGGTTTGAAAAAACTACCATCCTTAGGCATTGAAAGTGGAAGCAATACAGTTGTCATCATTGTGTTGAGCATATTGGTTTTGTTCTTCTTTATGCAGCAATTCGGCACGGCCAATATTGGTAAAATGTTTGGGCCTATCATGTTTATCTGGTTTACCATGTTGTTGATTTTGGGCGCCATTCATGTCTTTGATGACCCGACAATTTTCAGGGCATTGAGTCCGCATTATGCCGTCAACTTTTTAAAAAATTACCCGGGTGGATTCTGGCTACTGGGTGCCGTCTTTCTCTGTACCACGGGTGCCGAAGCCCTCTACAGCGACCTCGGCCATTGCGGCCGTGGCAATACCCGTAAATCCTGGATTTATGTAAAAACCTGCCTAGTTATTCATTATTTCGGACAGGGAGCTTCGCTTTTAGGACATAGAAACGGCTTACACATTACCGATGAGGTAAAACAGGCATTGGGTATCAATGCATTTTATGATTTGATGCCCCATTGGTTTATTATTCCGGGAGTCATAATTGCCACTACGGCAGCCATTATTGCCAGCCAGGCGATGGTGTCCGGTGCTTATACACTGATAAGTGAAGCCATGCGTTTAAATATTTGGCCCAAAGTAAAAATCAGGTATCCGTCCGAAGCAAAAGGGCAATTATTTATTCCGGCCATCAACCTCATCATGTTTATTGGTTGTGTCAGTGTGGTTTTATATTTCCGCGAATCATCCAATATGGAAGCAGCCTACGGCTTGGCCATCATCATTACCATGATCATGACGACCATATTATTTTCCAATTACCTGGTATTGCAACGAGTGAAATCTATTTGGATTTATCTTTTTCTGGGCTGTTATTTAACAATAGAATTGGTGTACCTCACGGCATTGATGACCAAGTTCATGCATGGTGGTTATTTTACTTTGATGATTGGCATTTGTATGTTCCTGGTGATGTACGTATGGTATCGGGCACGCCGCATTAAAAACCGCTATGTGGAATTTGTACGCATGGAACATTATGTACCTAAAATCCAGGAACTCAGTAGCGATAAATCGGTACCCAAATATGCTACACACCTTGTGTATTTGACCAGTGCCAATAATCCCAAAGAGATTGAACATAAGATTATTTATTCCATCCTGAACCGCAAACCCAAACGGGCCGATATTTATTGGTTTGTGCACGTTGACACGGTAGATGATCCTTATACTTGTGAATATAAAGTGGAACATATCATTCCGAATGATATTATCAGAATTGATTTCAGGTTAGGATTCAGAATGGAGCCGAGAATCAATTTAATGTTCCGAAAAGTTGTGGAAGACCTTGTGGCCAATAAAGAAGTCAATATCATTAGTCGTTACGAAAGTTTAGCCAGTCATAATACCGTGGGCGATTTTCAATTTATGGTGATGGAAAAATACCTGAGCCAGGATAATGAATTACCTTTTATTGAAAAAATTATCATGAAATTTTACTTTTGGTTGAAAATACACAGCCTATCAGAAGAAAAAGGGTTTGGCCTTGACCTGTCCAATGTTACCATTGAGAAATTCCCATTGATAGTAGCACCGGTAACCAATTTGAAACTGACCCGCATCGATACAGAATAAAGTTTTTGATTTCTTGATTGTTGGTTACTTTCATTGCCATAAACCAACATTTATTGTGCCTCATTTTATCTGGTATATTTTATTCGGCATCATTGGACTAAGTATTCTTGTTTATTTTTTGCAGGAGCGATTCATCTTTATGCCAGAAAAACTTCAACAGGATTTTCAATTTAAATTTGACATTCCTTTCCGGGAATATTTTTTTGATATTGAACCCGGTGTCCGCATCAATGCCCTTCATTTCTTCAGGAAATCGCCCAAAGGCTTGTTGTTATATTTTCATGGAAACACCAAAAGCATAAAAGGATGGGCAAAGTATGCCCGTGATTTTTATCGGTATGATTATGACGTTGTATTAGTCGATTACAGGGGATTTGGCAAAAGTACCGGCAAACGCAGCGAACAGAAAATGCTCAGCGATATGCAATTTGTATATGACAAACTACGAGAACAATATGCCGAAGATCATTTAATTGTTTATGGCAGAAGTATGGGCAGTGGTTTTGCTACCAAGCTAGCCTGCGATAATCATCCGCGGTATTTGATTTTGGATTCTCCCTATTTTAATTTTCTTAAAGTCATCGAAAGGTTTTTACCCATGCTGCCTGTCAGGATTGTATTGAGATTTCAATTAAGGACCGATAAATGGTTGCCCGATGTGCAGTGCCATACCTACATCATTCATGGTACAAAAGACAGATTGATACCCATTCGCCACAGTGAAAAGCTTCAAAAAATAAATCCGAAAAAAATTACATTGATTCGTATTGTTGGTGGAAGGCATAATAACTTACCGAGTTTTGATGAATACCACAATTTCATCCGTGACATTCTGAAATATTAAAACTTCATAAAATTATTGTTAAGGAAAAACTAATCCATTCATTTGGTTTAAAGTTGGACTACCATTTGCACGTCTTATAATAAAAAGGAGGTTTTTATGCATACAAAACTCTACTCAACTTTATTGATTGGCATTTGTTTCATCAGTTTTTCCTGCAAAACAGCCGGCAAATTATATGAAAAAGGAAAGTATGATGAAGCCGTTCAACTGGCAGCCAAAAAACTCCAGAAGAAACCCAATGATGCCGAACTGATGACTATCATTCAACAAGCCTACGATTATGCCGTTCAAGATCACACTTCACAGATTCAAAGCCTTTCCAATAGTCAGCATGAATTGAAATATGAATGGATATACAATGAGTATATACAATTACAACAACTGTACGATGCTATTTATAAATCGCCATCAGTTTTACCAATTGTTCAACCAATTGATTATTCCAATGAAATAATCAGTTATCGCCATCAAGCCGGTGAAGTACGTTTCAATCGGGGAATTGCATTTATGCAACGCTATACCAAACAAAGTTATAAAGACGCCTGGTACGAATTCCAAGCAGCCCTTCGGTTTATGCCCGGCGATGTGGCCACAGTACAAAAAATGCAGGAAGCCTATGAATATGCGGTCACCAATATTGCTCTTGTACCGATGCAAACAAATAATGGATACCAATATAGTACCTATACGTCAACACCCAATTATGCAGCCAATTATTTACTACAGAACCTGCGTAATAATAGTGGCAATCAATTTGTTCAATTTTATTCACTGCCGGAGGCCAATAGCCAACATATCCGAATTGATCAATTTATTCAAATCGATTTTCCTGAAGTACAAATCGGCCATGTCAATGAATCGCAGCGTTCAACTAATATTACTAAAAAAATAGCAGTAGAAACTGTTACATACAAACCGGATTCTATCGTCACAAAATATGCGACAGTGAAAGCTAAATTAACGACAACAACCCGAAGCATCCATGCAAATATGCAAGCCCGGATAAATATACTTACACCGGATGGCCGTGGTGTTTGGAATGATTTTGCCAATGCTAATTTTCAATGGCAAACCACTTTTAATCATTACACTGGTGATAAAAGAGCTTTGAGTGATGAGGAGTTAAAAAAAGTGAACACACCTCATAGTGGCACACCTACACAAAAAGACATTCTTAACAATTTATGGCAAAATATCAATAGCGAGTTATTGTATAAAATCAGAAAATACGTCAACAGGTTGTAAAGTTAAAACCGGGTACAAATAGTGCCCGGTTTTTTTATTTGCGCCTTTCATTAAGCTTGTTTTGTACCCTATCTTTGCACCGCTTTATGATATCGAAAAAAAGAAAGAAACAAATTTGGAAGTGGGTTAAAATTATTGCCTTAATTTATTGTATGCTCGGAACTGCTTTATATTTTTTACAAGACAAATTTATTTTTCACCCTAAAAAATTACCGGCCGATTATCAATATCATTTTGATATTCCTTTCCGGCAAATCGATTTGCCTGTCAACCGCGAAAAAAATCTCAGTATTGTACAATTTACGGTTCCTGATTCCATCCGCCGTGGCATCGTTTTATATTTTCATGGCAATCGTGAAAATATAAACCGCTATGCGAAATATGTAAAAAATTTTACGGACCAGCAATATGAAGTCTGGATGTTGGATTATCCGGGTTATGGAAAATCGACCGGCCCGCGAACAGAAAAAATTTTATATGAAGATGCCATGCTGCTTTATAAAATGGCTATCGGAAAAACAGCCGCTGACAGTATTATCATTTATGGAAAATCATTAGGAACCGGTATCGCATCACAACTGGCATCGGTGCGGGATTGTAAAAAATTGATTTTGGAAACACCTTATTACAGTATGACTGCCCTTGCCCGGCATTATTTTTTTATTTATCCGGTCGTACCAATGTCTAAATACAAGTTTCCGACAAATGAATATTTCAACTACATCAAATCGCCGATTTATATTTTTCATGGAACAAAAGACAGGGTTATCCCTTATCGGCAGGCCCGTCGCCTGGCAGCACAGTTTTCCTCAGTTACACTATACACCATCCCCAAAGGTGGACATAACAACCTGAATTCCTTCCCTTTATTTAAGAAAGAACTCACCTTTTTGTTGCAACCATAAATTTAGATTTCCCTTCTAACAGTCAATGCTTTGGTTTTTATTGTTCTTGCCTAAACATTATAATATATTTACAAGATGAAAAAATGGCTTTTCATTTTCCTTCTCTTTTCAGGATTGGGTGTTGCAGCTCAACAAGATGCTGCTTATGAAAAGTTTTTATCGACAACCAATGAAATTGCCTTTAAGGACAGCCTGCTCATCGATTCGATTTATATAGCCATTGAACCGATGGATACTTTTACTGTCAAAAAATGGTTTAGCAATGCTCTTTCCATTTTGAATAATAACCGTTTGAAAAAAAGAGATTATTACCTGATGGGCAAAATCACTTACCACGAAAATTTTAATTTATTAATTGTAGTTGAAGAAAAAGAAAGAAAAATAAAAGATGATATGCAGGTCATTTATTTCATCAGCACCAAAAAAAACGGCGATTATATTACTTCGTTGGAAGTGGCTGTCAACGGCTCAAAAAACAAAGCCGATTTTAGCACCTTCAGTTATTTCTACCGTGACGATACATTAAAACGCAATACACAATTCAAACTCAATGAATTGAATTATGCTGATATCAATATTTATCATCTCACCAAATCGGGGCGTTTTTTATTGGCTCCCAATTATTAATTTTTTGCTTTATTCTTCCAACCTGACTTTCGATCTGCCGACGACCAATTTATATCCTGCACCCATTTTCAACGCATAATTTCTATCTGTATGGCTGACCGGAAAATCAAAACAAACCGGGTAATCATATTCCTCTATTTTATCTTTAATGATAGCATATATTTTTTGTCCAAAAGGCCTTTCGGTATCTTTTGTTTCTGAAAATCCGCCTACGATTAATCCCGCCAGCTTGTCAAATTTTCCACTTCTTTTCAATTGGTACAACATTCTGTCGAGGTTATATTTTTGTTCGCCTACATCTTCGATAAATAAAATTTTTCCATCCGTTTGAAAATCAGAACCCGTACCAATAATATGTGCCAGTAAAGTCAGGTTGCCACCCACCAATTCACCAACAGCTTGTCCTTTTCTATTGAAAGGATGTGCTTCACATTTGTACCGGGCCATTTTTCCCATTAAAGCATCTTTCAATGAAAGCACATATTCATTTTTATGCCCTTTGTTTTGAAAGGCTGCTGCCATCGGCGCATGCAACGATGAGATATAATGATTAGTATAAAGGTGTGCATGAAAAACTGTAATATCACTATACCCAATTAGCCATTTGGGATGTTTTTTAAAAATCGTAAAATCTATTTTTTCAATAATGCGGCCCATACCATAGCCACCTCTTCCGCATAAAATTGCTTTGACTGATGTATCATCCATCATGGATTGCAGGTCTTCAAGCCGTTCTTTATCTGTGCCGGAAAAATACGTTTTGGATGGACCGCCAACAGTAGTGCCGACTTTCACATTGAAGCCCCATTTTTTTAATGTTTTGATACAGGTTTTTACTTTTTTAGCCTCCATATATCCGGCGGGACAAACCATGCCGATGGTATCTCCTTTTTCGAGGTAGGACGGGTTGGTAATCATGATTCATTTATTTTTTTAAAGTTATTAGAATTCTCTCATTTTGGGCAATGGCTTGTATTCCGGTATTTTTGCAAACTTACTAAGCCCCGTTTGCCACCAATGCCAGGGCTAAAAGATAATAAAAACATGGAATCACCCAAACGATATTTAATTACTTCTGCTTTGCCTTATGCCAATGGCTTGAAACATATTGGCCATTTGGCAGGTGCTTATATACCGGCTGATATTTATGTTCGCTATTTAAAAGCAAAAGGGAAAGACGTTGTTTTTGTTTGCGGTAGCGATGAACACGGTACGGCTATTCCTATCCAAGCCAAAAAAGAAGGCACAACTCCGCAGGCCATAATTGATAAATACCATTTTGCTATAAAACAGGATTTTGAAGATCTGCACATTGATTTTGATATTTATCACCGCACCAGTGAACCCATACATCATGAAACCGCCCAAGCTTTTTTTACAAAGCTGAATGATGCCGGCGCATTGGAAATAAAAGAATCCGAACAGTTTTTTGATGAAGAAGCCAATAGTTTTTTGGCCGACAGGTTTATCAAAGGAGTCTGTCCCAATTGCAAAAGCGATAAAGCCTATGGCGACCAATGTGAAAACTGTGGCCGCACCTTAAGCCCCGACGAACTCATCAACCCTGTAAGTACTTTGAGTGGGAAAAAACCAATCAAGAAAAAAACATCTCATTGGTATTTGCCGTTGGGCAAACATGAAGATTTTTTAAAAAAATGGATATTAGAACAACATAAAAATGATTGGCGAACAACAGTGGTGGGGCAATGCAAAGGCTGGATAGAAGGTGGTTTAAAATCAAGAGCCGTTACAAGGGATTTGGATTGGGGTGTGAAACTTCCGGTCTCTACAAAAAAAATTGCCACAGCTGTTACACAGGAATCTGCCGAAGGCAAAGTGCTTTATGTATGGTTCGATGCACCGATTGGGTATATCAGTGCTACCAAACAATGGGCGTTGGATCATGAAAAAGACTGGCGGCCTTATTGGCAGGATGCAGACACCAAATTGGTTCATTTCATTGGAAAAGACAATATCGTTTTTCATTGTATCATTTTCCCTATCATGCTCAAATTGCATGGATATATTTTACCCGATAATGTGCCGGCGAATGAATTTTTAAATCTCGAAGGTGATAAAATGAGTACCAGCCGCAATTGGAAATTGGAAATGCGGGATTACATTAATGATTTTGTAAAAAAAGATAACCTCCCTAACGGACAGGCAGGCGGTGGCGACCAATGCGTAGATATGTTGCGTTACTACCTGACACAAATAGCACCTGAAACCAAAGACAGTGAATTTACCTGGAAAGGTTTTCAAGATGCCGTCAATAGTGAGTTGGTATCCATCTTTGGAAATTTCATCAACAGGACCTGGGTATTGATGCATAAATTATGCAATGGAAAAGTGCCCACCTTTCATAACGAACTGATTGATGATATTGATAAACAACTTATCACGGATATCAAAGAAACAAAACAAAAAATTGAAGCTTTGCTGGAACAATATAAGTTCCGGGAAGCGTTGTTTGAAGTTATTGAATTGAGCCGTAAGGGCAATCAATACATGCAGAAAAAAGAGCCTTGGATTTTTGCAAAATTATTAGCTGCCGATGCGAAAAATAAAGCCGGCGAACCAATATCGCCAGCAGAAAAAGAAATCGCACAACAAAAAATTGACAATGCACTTCATCTTTGTTTACAACTTTCGGCCAACCTGGCTATTCTTGTAAATCCGTTTTTGCCGGGTACGGCTAAAAAAATGTTGTACATGATGAAAGTAGTTGATAAAATGTTGGAATGGAAGAATGCCGGTTCATTAAAACTATTAAGTGTAGGCTATAGCTTGCGGCCACCGGAATTATTATTCAGAAAAATAGAAGATGCCGAAATCGAAGCCCAAGTCAATAAATTAAAATCGAATGTAACTGCCGTTGCGGACAATACTAAAAAACAAAATGCGAAACCCATGATTCAATTTGATGATTTTGCCAAGTTGGAATTGAAAGTTGCCTCCATTACTGCTTGCGAAAAAGTAGAAAAAACAGACAAGCTATTAAAAATAGAAGTGGACCTCGGAAATGAAAAACGTACAATCGTTTCAGGCATAGCGCAATATTTTACTGCCGAAGAAATGGTTGGTAAACAAGTGGTCGTAGTGACCAATCTGGCTCCCCGCAAAATGAAAGGCATCGAAAGTCAGGGCATGATATTAACGGCTGAAGATGAAGATGGCCATTTGCAATTATTAACACCCGAAAATGCAATTTCGGCAGGTGCCACAGTGCGTTAACCCAAAAAGCATCGCAAAACGCCTAAATGTTAATATAATTTACCGGAATTGATTTTATGCCCAAGAGGTTTTCTGTAAATTCACAGTCAACAAAAAGCATTCCGCCCCTTGGCAACCAGCAAAAAAAGAAAAAGGCTAACGTACATCTTTGCCATCGGCATTGGGTTATTGCTATGTGCTTTCACAATTTTTCATTTTTGGTTTAAAGCCCATGCCAAAAAAATGATTGAAAATATTGTGGAAACAAAATCTCACGGTAAGCTGAAAATGAAAGTGGGCAAATTCAAATTCGGCTATTTCAGTAAGGATATGGTATTAGAAAATGTAAGTTTTTTTAATACGGATACCAGCACAGCTAATACCAATTACCGCTTCGATGTAAAAAAAATAAAACTTCATGTAAAAGGATTATTCGCCATCGTTTTCAAAAATCAGTTTCTTATCGACACCCTTACACTGTTCGAACCTGATATTTATGCTACCCGGCAAAAGAAAATTATTCGAAAAGATAGTGTACAAAGAGATGAAGTTTCCATACCGGAAGAAATGGGCAAAATCTATAAATCCATTCAGGATGCATTGATTGTTTTGAAAGTGTCAAAATTCAGTATCATCAACGGCCGCTTTACGCTCATCAATAATATACAACCTAATCAACAACCGGTAACATTCAGTAACCTGGATTTTCACATGGATAACCTGGTAATAGATACCAGTCAGAATGACAATAAAAATAAAATTTTATTCAGTGATAATGTGGCTATCAGTGCTCATGACCAGGACATCGTTTTGCCGGACAATCGCCACCGTTTAATATTTAAAAATTTCCGTATCAACCTCAATAGAAAATTTGTAGAATTTGACAGTTGTACCATTGCCGCTACCCGCACAGAAAATACCACATCTGCCTTCAACGTATTCTTCGATAAAATATTTATGAGCAATATAGATTTTGATACTTTGTATAAAGCCGAAGTCATCAAAGCTGATTCTGTATATTGTGTCAATCCGGTTTTTAATCTAAATGTTGAAATACAAAAAAAACAAGGTAAAGAAGATGCACCACCGGTATTGGAAAATATTATTAAACAACTTACCGGCGATTTATTATTGAATAATGTGGTTGTAGAAAATGCAGACTTTAATATCATTACGATTAAAGACAAGAAACCGAGTTCATTTCGATTTTCCAATAATAATTTTGAAATGAATGGTTTAAAAGTCAATCAGGATGCCAAAAAACCCATCGAGGTAGATCGTTTTGCCATGGCGATTCGCCATTATGAAAATTTTATTAAAGACAGTAGTTATAGTATCAAATTCGACAGTATCTTATTCCGCGACGATCGTATTTCACTCAGTAATTTCCTGTTTAAAAAATTGGAACATGGAAAAACCGTAAATACTTTCAGTATTCCCCAATTTTTTTTGGGTGGCTTATCCTGGGATGCATTGGTATTCGAAAAAAAATTGAAAGCCGACCAGGCCACTATGTTTTACCCCACGATTCATTATACGGTCAATCCAAAATTCGGGAAAAAAGGGAAACAAAATATATTTCATGCGTTGGGTGCTGTCAATGATTTTATGGATTTGAAATATCTCGAAGTGGTGGATGGCAATATTAATTTAACCATTAAAAAAGATTTACAACTCCAATTACGAAAAGCCAATTTGTCGATTCAAAGCAATTCTTTTTTATCTTCTAAAAAAATTTCCGGGCTGAAGAATTCTTTAAATTCAATCAATTTTGAATATGCCAGGCTTATATCCGGCGCCTTACATATTGATATGCACAACCTCCGTTATATTGGTAATTCGGGACATTTTGTAGCCGATTCCATTTCTGTTTTCAATCAACAAAAAAAACAACTGTACTTCGAAAATATTGCCGTGGATAAAATGATTGTTGATGAATACACCGGCAATGTCGATGCTGCTGGCATTTCATGGAAAAAAGGTTTTGTAGATATTTCCTTACCGGATAATAAAAATGCCTTGCTTCAATCTATTTTACATTTAAAAAATATAAATGGCACGAATACAATATTGCACATTCAAAAAGGGCCTATTCAACTTTCTGCCCATGTAGATCAAGTTCGCCTTGATCAATTTTTACAAAAACCCGGTGAGCAAATACAATTGGACAATCTCCGGCTGCAAGGAAAAAATCTTTTAGCCAGAAATAATAAACAATTTTTTCGAGTAGAAGAATATACGTTTAATGACAAAGATGTTTCCCGGTTTTTAAATTCCACCATTCAGATACAAACACCGGCCATTGGTTTCAATATAAAAGCACCGTCATTATCTTTCATTGCAAATATTTCTGATTTGATTGATAACCGTTGGCTCCTGAAAAATACAACACTTTCAAATCCGGTTATCGACATTCGCCTTGATTCATCCGGCAACAATTCATTGGCTTTACCTACAGCAAATTTAAATTGGCTGAGTGTGATACAGCCACAAATACATATTGCCTTCAACAATAAAAAGAATACAAATTTCAATTGGAAAAATCAATCAAACACACCCGGAAATCTTATGCTCAAAGACATCCGGATCAATCAACAAGAGGCGGGAAAAATAAGTATTGCAGAAATGCAAAGCCATTTATCAGATTTTTCGCTTTCTTCTGATCATTCCAATTACATTGCTAACAAAGCTACATTCACTCCCACAATCAAAAACATCGTTTTTCAAAAGAATGCAGATAATTCATTTTCATGGCAAGGACTTTTAAGCCGGTTACTTATCAAGGACTTTCAACATAATTTATTCATCAAAAATGATGGAGTATTGAAAATAAATACTGCCCAGGTCAGCAACGTATCACTGAATCCGGCTTTACTCGAAGAGTATAAAACAATATTCACAGCCAATCCAAACTTATTAGTCGAAAACTTTACTGGCGAATACCAGGATAAAGAAAATAAACTTCAATGGGAGAATTTTCAGTATTCCCAAAATGCAAAACAATTAACCTTGGATACGTTCTCATTGAACCCGATAGAATCAAGAGATGTTTTTTTATCACATCAAGCATTTCAAAAAGATTATATAAATTATTCAGCAGGAAAAGTCGTTGTTGATAATTTCTCTTTACAACAACTTTTTCAGGACAGCATTATCCGGGCCGATCATATCTTAATTACAAATCCAACGTTTACCGATTATAAAGATCAAAAATTAACTTTCAATGCCAATCAAAAAAAACCATTGCCGGTCTCTTTACTATTACAATCGCCATACCGCATTGCCATTGATAGCTTGACTGCCAAAAATGGATTTGTATTATATACGGAAACGGTTCCAAATACAAATGATGCCGGCGTTATTCCCGTGTCGGATATTTCTCTTCGTATAAAAAATATCAAAAATTTTGGTTTTACTTCTACTGACAGCCTGGATATGCAAGCTACGGGTTCAATATTGCAAAAAGTACTTGCACAACTCCACGTCAAAGAATCATATACTGATGCCGTCAACAATGGGTTTACGTTAGAGTTTCAATTAGCACCTGCACAACTTTCTTTGGTCAATACAGTTTTGGTACCAATGGCTTCAACTAAAATTCTGTCGGGCACCTTATCAACATTTGCTACAAAAGCAAAAAGCAGAAACGGGTTGGCCACTGGCAATGTAGCCATGAAATACCATGACTTAAAAGTTCAATTTATCGACCGTGAAACAGGTAAAGTCAAAAAATTAAAAACGTTTTTAGCCAATTCTTTCCTGATTAAAAAGAAAAATGAGAAAAGGCCCGGGTTAATTTTTTCCAAAAGAATTCCCGGCAGGTCGGTATTCAATCATTATATCAAAATGATTGGCAGTGGTATCGGCAGCAGCATTGGTATTTTGAAGAATAAAAAAGCCATGCGAAAATATTACAAGAAACTAAACAAAACAGAGAAAAAAAATCAGTAAATCAGCCTATAATTATTTTCAAGTACTGTATTTTTTTGTAACTTCCTTTTTGTAATTATCCTATTGCAACAGCACACCTTTAAACCTTTTATATATGCTTTGTAAAAAGCTGATTCCTTTTTGGCTTGTCCTTTTATTTTTATCTTCTGCATTGCATGCGACCGCTCAACCCCAAACTGATTTTGATAAAAAAACGACTGCCATTTATTCCACAACAGATTCCAGCAAGATGGCTCAACTTGCCGCAGATATGTACCAACTCATTGATAAAAATAAATCACTGCAAACAACAGGCAATTATTACATACTCAAATCTATTTTTGAAAACCGGCTCAACAATTCCGTAATGGCCAAGCGTTGTGAAGAAAAAGCACAAAAAATCATCAATGCCATGGTAGGTGTACAAACAACGGCGCCGGCAGATACTTCAAATCCAACTTTAGCCTGGGCCACGTATTATTTCCCGGCATTATTTAAAAATGTGGATCCCGATAATGCCAACAAAGCGGCTGCATTTGTCAACCGGTATCCTGCGCTTCAAAGTTTCAATAATTATAATTTCATTGCTTATGCTTTTGAAAATCATAATAATTTTGCTGCCGCAAAAGCTTATTATGAAAAGGCAATGGAGCTAATTGGTGATGAAGGAAAAGAATATCACACATATTTATACTACACGAATTTCCTTACCAGGTCGGGGCAATACCAAAAAGCCGATGAAATGATTCGCAAGATGGAAACTCTTGCCAACCGTTCGGATATTTACAATGCTTCCGGTTATAAATCTGAAGCCATGTCGGCCAAGGTCGTGTATTATCTCACCATTGGCGATTACCAGACTTATGTAAAAGTATCGGCAGCCAACTATGATTATTTCTCGAAACAATGGCATCAGAATAACCCCAATCCCTGCGACCCTTACCCGGGCATTCGCTATACCAACTTAGCTTTTGGTAAAGAAATGTTGAAAGAATATGATGCTGCCGAAAAATACTGGAAAACACGGGATTCACTCAATTATAATTGGGTCAATTGCTATAATACAACTTATCCTAACGCCCACTACTACCCTATTTCTATGTACCCGGTTTTTCTGGCAAAAAGGGGCAAATTGAATTTGTTAGACAAACCCCTTTCTTTTTATAGAAAAGAAACTGAAGACCATTATAATAGTTATAAAGATTTTGCCAATATCAGCGTTCAGTTTGCAAAAGCCACCCAACTTGGATTTTTATACAGCCCGGCTTATCCATCATTATTTAAATCTTTGATGTCGTTGGTTGAAAAAACAAAAAACTTCAGAGAGTCCACCCAACCATTTTCAGAATACGCTTATTTCGCTATGCGTGACAAGGATTTTCAAGAAGCAGCATCAACCTATGTATCATTATTCAATTTAAACAAACAATGGATTAATGATATTATTTTCACATTTGGAGAAAAGGCATTTGTAACATATTATAATGCGAAACTCAAAGAAGGGTACGACAATTTTCACAGCTTCGTAAAAATTGCCAGGAAGCATAATGAAGTTTTATTTGAACAGCTTTCAAAACAAGCCTATAATAATTTATTATTTACCAAATCTATTTCACTCAAAGGCACCCAAAGAAGAAAAACTGCTTTCTTAAAATCGAATGATACCAGCATTCATCAACTTTATGACCAATGGATTGAAAAAAAACAAGCGTTAATTCATCAATATTTAATTGCTGATGAGCCTTCGGCAAAAGATACGGCCAATGCAATGAATGCCTTTCTGCTGGATTCATTACAAAAAGAAGTAACCGCCCTGGAAAACAGCCTGACAAGAAAAGCTGTTGATTTTAAAAAATATTTACAAATTGTTCCTCCGGATTGGACTTCCGTCCGTGATAAATTATCTGAAGGTGAAGCGGCCATTGAAATGATTCGTTTCCAACGGAGAGACCAGGTTTATTATTCCGATACAGCTTTTTATGCTGCGTATATAATTAAAAAAAATAGTACCTACCCGGAAGTTATTTATCTGCCAACGCCGGCAAATGACCTTGAAAATATTTACTACGCTACTTATAAAAATAATATTCGGTTCAAAAAAGAAGACCATACAAGTTATAATGTGTATTGGAAACCGATAGCAGAAAATTTAAAAGACATTCATAAAATTTATTTTTCACCGGATGGTATTTATCATATTATCAATTTAGCCACCTTCAAAAATCCTGAAAGCCAACAATATTTATTAGACGAAATGGAGATTCATTACACGACATCGACAGGAGATATTGACCAACATTCATCCGTAGCCATTCGGGATGCAGTTTTAATTGGCCGGCCGGCATTTACATTACACGATACTACAAAAACCACTTCGACCAAACCCGTAACTCGTTCTTATGTCAGAAGTTTCAAAGAAGAAAACATAAAAGACCTTCCGGGTACCGAAGTAGAAGTGAAAACGATTCAACAGGAATTGGAAAGCAGTCATATCAAAACAACATTACTGATTAAAGATGGAGCTTCTGAAGACAAATTGTATGCGTTGCACAGTCCGGGTATTTTGCATATTGCCACGCATGGTTATTGGTCGAATGCTGGGGAAAAAGCGACAGAAGGTTTTCGGATTTTTAATGCCATGGCCAATTCCGGTTTACTTCTTTCCGGCGTTGTCAATTATTATAACACACATCCTTACCCGAATACCTATGATGGTGTGTTAACGGCTTACGAAGCACAAAATCTTGACCTCACTAATACGTCTTTAGTCGTTTTATCAGCCTGCGAAACCAGCCTGGGCCGGCTCGATGCGGGTGAAGGCGTATATGGTTTGCAAAGAGCATTTCGGGCTGCCGGTGCCGGAAGTATCATTACCAGTTTATGGAAAGTTGACGATAACGCCACCAAAGATTTTATGATTGCCTTTTATGCTGAATTGATACAATCAAAAAACACAACCAAGGCTTTTATTCATGCACAAAAAACGATAAAAGAAAAATACAAACTTCCTTATTTCTGGGGTGCTTTTGTATTGGTGGGAGAATAACCTAATCAAAACCTACTTACGACTTTTTCCATTTCTAAAAATCATTTACCTTCGAAGGGCAAATAGTTGCATAACTAACTATTTTGCAAATTTGTTTATCCGGCTTAATGTAATTAAAGGAAAAATAGAACATTGCAAGTTTTCATTGAACACTAAAAATATTGTATGAAACGAATTATTAAAAAGGTAGCCGTTTTAGGAAGTGGTGTAATGGGCAGTAGAATTGCCTGCCATTTTGCAGGAATCGACATTCCGGTTATTTTGCTCGATATAGTACCCAAAGACATTGACAAAGATGCTCCTGCAACAGCTCGCAATAAAATTGTAAATGACGCATTGAAAGCCACTTTGAAATCGAACCCTTCGCCGGTTTATACAAAAGATGTAGCACAAAAAATTACGACCGGCAATTTTGAAGACAATATGAAAGACATTGCCGGCTGCGATTGGATTATTGAAGTTGTGATAGAACGCCTGGATATAAAAAAAATAGTGTTTGACCAGGTAGAAAAATTCCGTACACCGGGAACACTCATTACAACCAACACATCCGGTATTCCTATTCACCTGATGACCGAAGGCAGAAGTGATGATTTCAAAAAACATTTTTGTGGTACCCATTTCTTCAATCCGCCTAGATATTTGCGGTTGCTCGAAATTATTCCCACACCCGACACGGATAATGCAGTCGTAGATTTCTTAATGCATTACGGCGATTTATACCTTGGCAAAACAACGGTTCTCTGCAAAGACACACCTGCTTTTATTGCCAATCGTATTGGAGTATTCAGTATGATGACCATTATGCATGTCAAAGAAAAATTACAATTAAGTATAGACGAAATTGATACATTGACGGGTCCGTTGATTGGCCGGCCCAAATCGGCGACCTTCCGCACAGCTGATGTTGTGGGAATAGACACCTTGGTAAAAGTGGCAAAAGGTGTCGCAGAAAATTGCCCGGATGATGAAGCCAAAGACCAGTTTATTATTCCCGCATGGTTAGATAAAATGGTGGCCAATAATTGGCTGGGCGATAAAACCGGCCAGGGTTTTTACAAAAAAACAAAAGATGACAAAGGGAAGAAAACGATACTGAGCTTAGACCTTACGACTTTGGAATATGGCCCGCGGCAAAAAGCTTCTTTTGCTTCACTGACTGCTGCCAAACCCATTGATGATTTGGCACAAAGACTGAAATTATTGATGGCCGGACAGGACAAAGCCGGCGAATTTTACCGGCTCTTTCATTTTCATTTGTTTGCTTATATCTCGCATCGGATTCCGGAAATCAGCGATGAAATCTTCCGGGTGGATGATGCCATGAAAGCAGGTTTTGGCTGGGAAATTGGCGCCTTCGAATCCTGGGATGCACTTGACCTGACCCAAACAACTGCCGCCATGAAAGCCGCAGGGTTTGCTGTTGCTCCCTGGGTAAACGAAATGCTGGCGGCCGGTCATAGTTCATTTTATAAATCAGAAGCAGGTGTCCGTTACTGTTATGATGTTGCCAGTAAATCTTATAAACCGCTACCCGGTGGCGAAGCGTTTATTGTAATGCGGAATTATGCCGACAAAATTATTTGGAAAAATAATAGCTGTTTGTTGTACAATTTGGGTGATGAAGTTTTGGGCTTGCAGTGGCATACCAAAATGGGCAGTATCGGAGGCGACGTGTTAAGTGGTATTCAAACGGCCATTGAAAAAGCCGAACAATCATATAAAGGCCTTGTTTTGGCCAATGAAGGCATCAATTTTTCGGCTGGTGCCAATGTCGGTATGATATTCATGTTGGCCATTGAGCAGGAATATGACGAACTGGATATGGCCATTCGCCTGTTTCAAAATACGATGATGCGAGTCAGGTATTCGTCCGTTCCTGTTGTTACGGCGCCACATGGATTGGCTTTAGGTGGTGCCTGCGAATTGAGTTTACACTCCGATAAATGCTGTCCGGCTGCAGAAACATATACCGGTTTGGTAGAATTGGGCGTAGGCTTGATTCCCGGAGGTGGCGGCACCAAAGAATTCACACTCCGTGCTTCCGATGAAATACATAAAGACGAACCTGAAACAATCCCTTTAAAAAACAGATTTTTCACTATTGCTACCGCTAAAGTAGCCACTTCTGCATTGGAAGGATTTGAAAACGGCATCTATCGAAAAGGGTTGGATGAAGTAGTGATGAACCAGGATAGAAGAATAAGCGAAGCCAAAAAATCTGTCATTGAAATGTATGATAGCGGTTATATAATGCCGGTACAACGTAAAGATGTAAAAGTATTGGGGCAATCCGCATTAGGTGCTTTGTATTCCGGTATTCATGCTATGAAGTCGGCGAACTATGCCACTGAACATGATGCTTTGGTGGCAAAAAAATTGGCCTATGTAATGTGTGGTGGTGCTTTGAGTGAACAATCATTTGTGTCGGAACAATATTTACTCAACTTAGAAAGAGAAGCTTTTCTTTCACTATGTGGCGAAAAGAAAACTTTAGAACGCTTACAAAGTGTTTTACAAACTGGAAAACCCATTCGTAATTAATGTTTACTGTTTTCAACTAAAAAATATATTGTAGGTTCATTTGCATCAGCAATTTCTAAATTCTTAGTATATTTAATTATACTAAATCATTTCTTATGCAAATTCAAGTCGTGGACTTCAGCAAAAAATTGATTCATTATAACTTCAGTGATTGCACAAAGGAAGAATTAGAAAACAAAATGAATTTGTTTTTCACTGCACAAGGTTATAAAATCAAAAAATCTACTCCGGATACTGTCACCTATGAAAAAGGAAACCGCCTGTTAAGAATTCTATTCGGCGCATTTACAAAATATCATAAGCAAACCGTAACCTTACAACAAGATGGCGATCATTTTGCCGTATCCTTACACCGAGATTCCAGTGGCATGTCCGGCGGTGTGATTGGTATGAACCAGGTCAAAAAAGAATTCAGCCGCCTGAGCGAAGAATTCAAAGCATACTTTAAATAATAGTATATGAAAAAAATACTGATCATTTTGTTTTGCCTTATGGCTTACGGACAACTGTTTGCACAGGCTGACTATTCCGGCAAATACAGTTATACCTTTCCACCTTCAGGCAATCCGCCAAAAACGGAAAAAAACAGGGGACCTTCCGGCCAATTGTATTTACTGAAAATGCACGACAATCTGTATCGTTTCTGGCTCGACATTACCAATGGCTGGCCATTTTATCATGTTGGTGAAACAGACGGAACCATTCAAATTGTCAATGATACATCTTCCTTTGATAATACTTTCGAAGGGGCCAGTGATGAATGTATTTTGAAATTTAAAATTCACCAGAAAACAATCAAAATACAAAGTTCAGACAATGCCTTCAACTGTGGTTTTGGTGCCGGTGTAACTGCTGACGGAGAATATAAATTTGATAAAGTACAACCCATTTTCAATAATGCATGGTTACGAAAACAATATTATATGTCGCCAACGGTGGAAGTTATAAAAAACAAAGTGTCTTTATATAAAGATGAAAACTGTCATTATCCGAAACCTTTCTTCTTTAAAAAAGGTGACCGGTTTTTAAGTATTGCAGAAAATAAAGACAATATTTACACTGAATTTATTGATGCCAAAAATAATTTTGTGTATGGTTGGCTTCCAAAAACAACAATAAAAACAATTCCTGAAAAAGAATAAAGGCCATATTTATATAAACGGTACTTTCTAAAATGTTTTTTTTCTTGATAAAACATTACATTGCCGGCTAAATAGTAAAATGCATTATGGATTCAGTGCTGTCGTTACATAAAATCAAAAAAAATTACGGGCCAGTCAAAGCGTTAGATGAAATTACTTTCGATGTTCCGAAAGGTGCTGTCTTTGGCATTCTCGGGCCAAATGGCAGTGGTAAAACAACGTTGCTTAGCATTGTCATGGACATTGTAAAAGCTACCCAAGGTGATTTTTATTGGAATGGCGAAAAAGGTAGTTCCGCCGCCATGAGAAGACAAATCGGCACTTTGCTGGAAACACCCAATTTTTATCATTATTTAAATGCAGTCAAGAATTTAAAAATAGCTGCTGCCATCAAGGAAAAAGATAAAGGACAAATAGACGAAGTTTTACAAAAAGTAAATCTGTATCAGCGGAGGTTTTCAAAATTCAATACTTATTCATTGGGCATGAAACAAAGATTGGCCATCGCTTCGACGCTTTTAGGCAATCCTGACATTCTTGTTTTTGATGAACCGACCAATGGCCTGGATCCGGCTGGAATTGCAGAAATAAGAGATCTCATTAAAGCGTTGAGCAGGGAAGGAAAAACAATCATCATGGCCAGTCATATACTGGATGAAGTAGAAAAGGTTTGTACGCATGTCGCCATTATACAAAACGGAGTACTCAAAACATCCGGAAGCATAGGTGAAGTATTGAATGCAACTACGGCGGATGCAATTTCTTCAATCGAAATTGAAATTGGTGCAACCGACCTCGCTGCTTTGCAGGCTGTATTACAAAATTTTCCCGAAATGATAAAACAGGAAATGCAATCTAAATCAATACTGATACAAGTACCTGCGGAAGTACTACCGGCCACCATCAACCGGTTTTGTTTTGATAATGGAATCGTATTGAACCAACTCCAGGTCAAACAAAAATCTTTAGAATCAAGATTCCTTGAAATTACCGATAGAAAAAGCGACCGTTAATAAAATAAAGAGCATTTTAACCCTAATACCATGTTTAAAAACTTACAAATAGAATGGATGAAATTCAAAAACTACCGGGTATTCCAGGTGTTTTCGGTTTTATATTTAGTTGGCATTCTGTTAATCATTTATATTTTTTATAAAATATATACACAACTTATTGCCAGGGTTACCGGTGGTGCAGATGATGATTTATTTAAGTTGTTTTCACAGGATTCTATTTGGACGACCGTTTGTTTTGCTACATCTTTTTTATTGTATTTACCGGGCATGGTTGTTATCAATTTATTTATCAATGAAGTAAATTATAAAACGCATCGGCAAAATATTATTGATGGTTGGAAAAGAGAAACTTTCATTTATACAAAGATTGCATTAATTATTTGTATGTCCATTGTCGTTTTATTGATGAATGTAGTGGCTACTTATATTATGTGCAATGTAACGCATACGCCATTTTCCATTAGTCATGGCTTAGACATACTTGGATTATCTTTTTTACAAACATTTATTTACCTGATGTTTGCGTTATTGCTGGCTACGTTTTTCCGTAAAAGTGGCGTGGCCATCATAGTTTATTTTATTTACGGACTTCTTTTTGAATCAGTCCTGATGTGGATTTTCAGTAAAATCATTCCGGGTTCACAACATTTTTTACCCTTGCAAGTTGCCGATTCTTTAATTTCATTCCCTGAAATGAAAGGCATTTTTGACAATAATCCCGGCTTACCTATTATGCTTTTTGCCGCTTTAGCGTATGCGGTTTTGTATATGTATCTCACAGTAAGAAAATATAAATACGACGACTTGTAATTTTACAACTACTAAATGCAAGAATAAAAAGAAGCCGGTTTAAAAAAACCGGCTTTTGCATTTCAAAAAAACCGCATGTATATAGAATTCCAATTAAGGAAAGACTGCTGTTACCACCGCATCAACTTCCAATGTAGCGTTGGCATTTAATTTTAAATTCAGGATATCTATTTCACCAATGGTGGATACAACTAATGTACCTTGTACTTCCATTTCTCCATCATGATTAGTGTCTTTATAACTTACAAAATGTAATTCATAATCTTGTCCGGCTTCCAGGTAATGTAATTGATAATTTCCGCTACCAGATGTAACCAATGCACTGCTCACGGCATTTTTAAATTTAATATTGCTACTGCCCTGTCCTTGCATTTCCGTTGTCCTGTTGAAAGTTCCTTTTTTATAAGCATAGACCACTACTTTTTCAGAGGCAGAAACATTATCTTCTAATTGACCAAAAATAGTGCTGGTATTCTTTTCGGCTACGACTCTTATGGAGGAAGCCAATTCAGCAGAGGTGGCTAATTTATATTTAGCAGCACCACTGGCGTAAACAATCATTTTACGTAAATCAAAATCTGCTACAATCGAATTGGATGCATTGCCACTGATGGAAATACTTTTATTGATAGTAATACTGTTCGTAGTTGTTTCCAATTTATGTTTTACGCCACCATCCACTACATAACAGCCCGGCATATTACCACTGGCATCATGGTCATAATCTAAAACAAACGTAATTGTATTGTACGTTTTTCCGGCAAGGTTAAAATTGCCTAATGTTTGCGTATTGCCATTTTGAAATGCCTTAATGTCAACTGTAGTTTTTGAAAATCCTTGCACACTTACGCCGTCCAATTGGATATCTGCAATTGTAAAAAATGCATTACTTACCGATGCATCATCAATAGGCGCATCCGTTACTTTTATAGTAGTGCTACCACTACCACCTGTTGTACTATCATCTTTGGAACAAGATGTAAAAGTAAACACTAAAGAGAATGCAAAAAATAATGTAAGTGCATGTCTGCGTCTTAATTGAATCGTTTTCATAATTTATTTGTTTGGTTTAAAATTTCATGGAGTATCAAAACGAAAACCATGCCAAGGCAAGGTTTTGTTTACAAGTTTTTCTTTTACAAAAAAATGACAAACTGGTTTAAAATATTGAATGTCAATATTTTTAAGTGGCTTTGAAAAATAAAAAAGACGATTAAAAATTAATAAAAAACCCCCGATAAGAATATCGGGGGAACAACTAAAAAACTATAGCATTGAGCTAAGGCTTCATTGGAACGAACTACATTTAATCTGGTTTTTCGCCATCCAAAAAAGTATTGATTGTACTAATTTGAGCAGTATTGTTATCTTCTTTTTTGACTTCTACTTTACTGTAAAACTCTTTTACTTTTGGATTTTCTTTCAAACCAGTTGGCTGGCTATTGTACAATTCCATATTGCGGCGGATATAAGCCGGAACAGTTTCAAACTCATTATTGGGGTCAGTCTGATCGATATTAAACGACAAGTTTCTCAACTTGTGTAATCGCTCAGCTGCCTTACGTTTTTGCTCTTCTGTTTCGTGCTGCGTAGCAGCATCCTCAACATCCGGATACAAAGGTGATTGAGCCTGATGAGCCAACGGCATATCCTCCGCTGAAATGTCATCCTTCTCTACGATGTGCATTTGCATATCGAGGAGTTCTTCCTCTTCGCTGGCCTCCGTAGTAGAAGGATTGTTTTCTTCTGCAGAAGGTTGAGAAGCATCTGCTTCAGCCTTAGGTTCTGCATAGATATTGAAAGGTTTGGCCAAATAGCCGCCCGAAGCTGCAGACGACGGGTGAAGGCTAGTCTGTTCATTCGCATCTTCGCGGGCAGTTTCCTGCTTTTGCGAAGAATGCTTTTCATTTGTCGAATGTATGGATTCGTTTTCTTCAGCAGTTGACATTTTACTCACAGTAGTTTTCCGATTTTTTTCTTCTTCTTTATCAGTATCTGAATCTAAAGTAAAATGAATGATGGCCGAGTCTTCTTCATCTTTCATATCTGTCAAATCAATGACCGGCGTTTCTACGGTTGGCATTTCATTCACTTCATGCAACTGAAATTCCTCCATCTTTTTCGTTTCTGAAGTTTCATCTTTTGCTGTTTCTTCTATTGTTTCTTCTACTTTTTCTTCTTTATTATTTTCTTCTTCCATTTCAGGTGTTGTATCGGTACCATCCAAATGGATAACTTTTTCTTCTGTCGTTTTAGGTTGTTCCAGTACCATAACAATTTTTTCCTCCTCCGCTTCTTTCTTTTTTGGTGTTGATTTGGCAAAAGGATCTTTATGGTCGAAACCGGTAGCGATTAAGGTAATACCGATTTTATCATCCAGCGAATTATCATATCCCATACCAAGAATCAGGTCGGTACCTTCGCCGGCTTGTTCGAGCAGGTAGTTTTGTATCACTTCTACCTCGTCCATCGTATATTCATGTTCGCCGACAGCAGAATTGATATTGATTAAAATCCATTTGGCTCCCCTGATATCAGAATCATTCAATAATGGTGAGTTGATGGCTTCTTCAATAGCAATTTGTGCCCTGTTTTCACCGGCAGCTTCTGCATTGCCGAGAATGGCAACACCTCCATCTTTCATCACGGTACATACATCGGCAAAGTCAACATTGATTTGGCCGGTACTACTGATGACATCCGTAATACAACGAGCAGCAGTTGCCAATACATTATCTGCTTTTTCAAATGCTTCCCGCATTTTTAAATTTCCAAACTGGTGCCGTAGTTTATCATTACTAATCACCAACAGTGTATCCACATATCCTTTTAAAGTATTAATACCTTCTTCGGCTTGTAGTTGACGTTTTTTTCCTTCATAAGCAAATGGAGTCGTAACGATACCGACCGTTAATATGCCCAGGTCTTTACAAACTTTAGCAATAATAGGTGCGCCACCAGTGCCCGTTCCACCACCCATGCCGGCAGTGATGAAAACCATTTTGGTATTGACTTCCAGTATTTTTCTTATTTCTTCCAACGATTCTTCTGTTGCCTGGCGGCCAATTTCAGGATTAGCACCAGCACCAAGACCTTGTGTCAAGTGTGGACCCAATTGCACTTTATTGGGAATGCCGCTATGTGCCAATGCCTGCGAATCGGTATTGCAGATTATAAAATTAACGCCTTCTATTTCCTGGCTATGCATAAAATTAACGGCATTGCCACCGCCACCACCGACACCGATGACTTTGAGGATTGACGATTTCTCTTTCGGTAGATCAAATTGTATCATAGTGTTGAATTTTGGCCATCTTCATCATTTTGTATGATGTCGAAAGCAGATTTTAATTTGGTTAGTATTTTTAAATTTGAATTGTTTTATAAATGTTTGTCTTCATCTTCTTTAAATAAGTCAATCAGTTTATCTTTAAATTTCTCCCAAAAACCATTCAGGCTTCTACGTTTATGCATCCGTACTTTTTGTTTTTCTGCTTCCTCTTCTTGCTCTGTTACTTCCACTTTTTCATTCTCTTTTGATTGCTTATTTCCTTTTAATCCGGAAGGCACTTCAATAACCTGAAATTCATTTTCAAACTTCTTACGGTCATGTTCAAAATCATCATAGCCTTTTAAGATTAAACCAATACAGGTAGAATATGTAGGCTTGGCCAATTCTTCCAAATGTTCACTGGCTAAATGTTCATTCGGATAACCAATCCTGGCCGGCAGGCTGGTAACATATTCTGTCAATTGTTTCAAATGTTTTAATTGTGAACCACCACCGGTTAAAATAATACCGCCATTCAGCATTTTATTTTCTAAACCGACCTGTTTTAAATGATAGGTAACAAAATCAAGAATTTCACTCATCCTTGCTTGTATAATATTGGCCAGGTTTTTTACGCTGATTTCTTTTGCTGACATACCTCTCAATCCCGGAATAGTGATGTATGCATTTGATTTTGCTTCATCTGCCAATGCACTTCCGAATTGCATTTTCAATTGTTCGGCTTGCGTTTTCAATACACCCAAACCTGTTTTAATATCATTGGTAATATTTTCTCCGGCAAAAGGTATGACAGCGGTATGCCTTAAAATACCTTCGTAAAAAACTGCGAGGTCTGTTGTACCTCCACCAATATCTACAATGGCTACACCGGCTTCCAAATCTTCCTGGCCCATAACTGCGGAAGAAGAAGCCAGCGGTTGTAGTACCAGGTCTTTGGTTTGCAATCCGGCTTTCAGTACACTCCGGTTGATGTTTTTAATCGCATTTTTATCGCCGGTAATAATATGGAAATTGGCACCGACTTTTACGCCACCATAGCCAATTGGGTTGGCGATGTTTTGAAAATTATCAACCGTAAATTCCTGCGGAATTACATCAATAATCTGGTCGCCGGCCGGTATATACGTTTTATACTGGTCGTCAATGAGTTGATCAATTTCGTGTTGTGCAATTTCATTGACCGTATCCTGGCGAACGATATCGCCTCTTGTTTGTAAACTTTTAATATGGTGTCCGGCTACACCAACATACACTTCATTTACTTCAAGATTTGGATTAGAGGCAATACAATTTTCCAAAGCCGTTTTAATGGCTTTAATAGTTTCATCGATGTTCAGCACTTGCCCATGCTTCACACCATTGGAATTGGCTCTACCGAAACCGACAATTTCTAATTTGCCATATTCATTTTTCCTTCCGGCAATGACAGCAATTTTAGTAGTGCCGATGTCTAAGCCTACAATAATGGGTTGTTCGTTGTTCATAATTGTTGTTTTTAGTTGTTTGTATTTCGAAATCGTTTTATGTCCATTGTTAAAAATTTCTTTTGACAGTTGACTATTTATCATTCATCTTTATTTTCTTTTTTTACTCTCGGCGGCATCACTGCTTTAGGGATTCTTTTTTCTTCTTCCTTTTTATTCTCGGTTGTTGCCTTTTTAATTTCCGTTTTCAATTCTTTTGGATTACTTTCCTCTTTTGTTATTGCTTCTTTATTTTGTTGTTGATCCCGGCTGGAAGTTGTTAGGGCTTTTTCCGGCTCCTGCTTATTTTCTTTATCTTCTTGCACTTCTTTGTTGGAGATAGGTTCAGTTTTTTCCTCTTCTTTTACCGGTTTTGCCGTTTGACCAATCATATTTTCTACATTCTTTCTCAACTGAACGGCATCCACTTTTTTATCGCCGGGCGTATTGGTTACCACTACCTGGCCTTTATACTGCACATTGATGATTTTGTATTTATCAAACCCTGTTTTACTCAATACTTGATTGTAAAAAATTTTCAACCGATGAAACTTAGCTGCAATGTCATCGCCGTTTCCAAATTTGATGGTATGATGTCCCACAAGTGGAATCAATTCAAACGTATGGTCTTTGGTGATATTGATTTGCGCTATTTGCGATTGCCAGAATGCATCGGTCGAAATAAATGAGGCAAGATTTTTCATTTCCAACAAAAAACTACTATCCACTGCATTCATTTTAGCATGTAATTCATATCCTGAAAAAACCGGAATTCTTACAATTCTTTTTTCTGACAAAGGCATCATTTCAGCTTTTGTATTGATGTAAAATGAATGTCCGTCGAGGCTAAATACTCTTGCTACAGGAGCAATTTCCGTTACTTGAATATGTAATACATCTTTATTGTCGAAATACATATCTGCTGAAGCAATCCAGTTATCTTTTTCCAATTGTTTTTCCAACTTGAATAAATCAAGTGAAGCAATCGGATCACCTTTTAATGGGCCTTTTGTGGCATTGAATAAAATCTTCTCAATATCGGTTTTATCTACAAAATGTTGCACCACATCGCCTTTAATTGTAATGGTATAGCCAGTACAATTCCCATTATTTTTTCTGGAAATGGCAGCGAGCAACAAAGTAATTAGCCCACCACCAATACCACACCAGATGGCAATAAATACAAATTTTCTTATGGTTGCTTTTGCATTCACTCTTACAATGTTTTTAATT
This sequence comes from Chitinophagaceae bacterium, assembly GCA_020437365.1. Lineage (GTDB taxonomy): Bacteria > Bacteroidota > Bacteroidia > Chitinophagales > Chitinophagaceae > JJ008. The sequence goes on from JAGQWM010000020.1 coordinate 39,537, forward strand.
CATTTTTAAAAGGCGTTACTATTCCATCAATATCACCGGCACCGGCTACAATCAATAATTCACCCAATTCTTTATCCCTATTTTTTATAAAACCATTTTTTATCCATTGCATGATTTCCTCTCTTGTCAGTATGGCTTTATTTTCTAATTGCATATTTTCCAAAATCAACTGGCTGCTGACACCTTCAATAGGCATTTCCCTTGCGGGATAAATCGGCATCAGGATAACCCTGTCGGCCATATCCAGTACTTCTGCAATGCCTGCTGCATGATCTTTTGTACGGCTATATAAATGCGGTTGAAAAATAACCGTACATCTTCTCATTCTAAACAGCGACCTGGCTCCTTGCAACAAAGCTTTCAACTCTTCCGGGTGATGTGCATAATCATCAATAAAAGTCAACCATTCGTTATTGATGATATACTCAAAGCGGCGTTTCACACCCCGGAATTTTTCCACTGCGGAAATAATTTTATCCGGTGCAATCTCCAAACAATCGGCTACAGCCATAGCCGCTACTGCATTCTCAACATTATGCATGCCTCCCATATTTAATTTTACATTCGTCAACTCTTTATCTTTTAAAACAATATCAAATTCATAATAGCCTTCTGACATTTTTATATTTTTCGCATATACATCAGCCGCATCATTTTGCAAACTGTATGTCATTTCATTTTTACGTTTTAATTCATGTCCTCTTTTTAATCCAAATCGTTTTACCAACATACCTGCCGGTTTTATTTTTTGTGTAAATTCTATAAACGCATTTTCCATCGCTTCAGCTGTTCCGTAAATATCTAAATGGTCGGCATCCATCGATGAAACAACTGCCACATCCGGATTGAGTTTCAAAAAACTCCTGTCATATTCATCGGCTTCTACAACACAAACATTTTTTTCACTCTGCCAATAATTCGTATCATAGTTTACGGCTATGCCTCCCAAAAATGCATTGCATCCAAATCCACTATCTCTCAATATGTGGCCAATCATGGTGGTGATTGTCGTTTTTCCATGTGTGCCTGCTACACAGATATTAAAAGAACTTTTTGTAATGCTGCTCAACACTTCGCTTCGCTTCTCGACCCGATTGCCATTTTCTCTAAAAAAAACCAACTCCTCATTTGTAGCTGCAATGGCCGGTGTATAAACAACTAAATCCGTTTCTGCCGATACTTTATTTTTATCTGCTTCGTAATGGATTTTTATACCTTCAGCTTCCAGTTTCTTTGTCAATATTGTTTCCGTTTTATCAAAACCACTTACCTGTATTCCTCTTTGTTGAAAAAACCTGGCAAGAGCACTCATCCCAATTCCACCGATACCGATAAAATAAACAGACTTCCATTCTTTCATTTCCGAAGGGAAAGAATAAGTTTTATTTATGTTATCGTTTGCTACCATTATTTAGTTTTCGGCCCCCAAAAAGGGGGTATTCATAAGGACAGTATTACAATCTTCAAAAAAGCATTTAGCTATATTTCAAAATTTCTTCAGCAATTTTTTTATCGGCATCCGTTATGGCCAATGCCGAAATGTTTTGCTGCAATTCCATTTGTTGTTGTTCATTTTTTGCCAAGCTAATGGCTGTCGGCACCAATTGTTCCGACGCATCCTGATCCCGAATGAAAAGAGCAGCTTTCTTATTGACCAGTGTCATTGCATTCACAGTCTGGTGATCTTCAGCTGCAAAAGGATATGGGACAAATACTGTTGGCTTGCCTACAACACATAATTCAGCAACCGTCATAGCACCCGAACGGGCAATTACAATATCTGCAGCCGCATAAGCCATTTCCATTTTCGTTATAAAATCATTCACCCAAACGTCCGTTAATCCTTTAGCCTTGTTTTTGCCTCTTTCGGCAAATGGTTTTCCTGTTTGCCATATTACCTGAAAACCATTCTTGATAAAATCATCAAGTTGTTTTTCAATGGCTTCATTGATTGATTTGGCACCGAGGCTTCCGCCTACCACCAGGAATGTTTTTTTCGATTCTTTCAATCCAAAAAAATGAAGCCCGGCCGTTTTTGTCACTGTAGATGCTGCAATGGGTTTTCGTACAGGGTTACCTGTTATGATAATTTTTTCCTTCGG
>JAGQWM010000021.1 GCA_020437365.1 Chitinophagaceae bacterium
TTTATAATGCCTCGCAAAGATGGGGACATAAATATGGCGACAGTAGTATGATTGACGGTTTGGCCAAAGACGGACTGATCGATGTGTACGATGGAAAAGCGATGGGCAATGCTGCAGAACTTTGTGCCAAAGAATGTGGTATCAGCCGCGAAGCACAGGACGCATTTGCAATTGAAAGTTATAAACGCAGCCAGGCAGCTTGGGAAAAAGGGTTGTTTGATAATGAAGTGATTCCGATTGAAATTCCACAAAGAAAAGGGGAACCCGTGGTGGTAGCCAAAGATGAAGAACCTTTCAATGTAAAGTTTGAAAAAATTCCTTCGCTGCGACCGGCCTTTCAAAAAGATGGAACAGTGACTGCTGCCAACGCTTCTACCATGAACGATGGTGCTGCAGCCCTGGTGCTGATGAGCAAAGAAAAAGCAGAAGAATTAGGTGTGAAACCAATTGCTAAAATACTTTCTTATGCGGATGCCGAACAAGCCCCGGAATGGTTTACAACAACACCGTCACTGGCAGTACCTAAAGCAGTGAGCAAAGCCCATTTAAAAATGGAAGACATTCATTTCTGGGAATTGAATGAAGCGTTTGCCGTTGTAGGCATTGAAAATACAAAACGATTAAAAATTGATCCGGCAACGGTGAATGCACATGGTGGAGCGGTATCACTCGGCCATCCTTTGGGTTGTAGTGGCGCCAGAATTATTGTGACATTAATAAATGTGTTGAAAGCCAATAAAGCAAAATACGGTGCTGCAGGTATTTGTAATGGCGGTGGTGGTGCCAGTGCCATGGTCATTGAAAATGTATAACCTGATTTACTCAAGATGAAATAATCTTTTTGCAGGAATATTAAAACCGGTTTGAAGTTTGTAAAGACGATGCGAACAGAAATTATTCACATAAAAAAATTGGTCAATACCCGTAGTGAAAATATATTGCTTCGGGGGCAAGCCTTGGCCGATTTACCTTGTTTAGACGATGCATTTCTCTTGATTGAAGATGACAGGATAGTAGCGTATGGAAAAATGGAAGACCTGCCGGATAAGCGACCCAAAGCAACAAATATAGTCAATGCCGAAGGCAAATTTTTATTGCCGGCCTGGTGCGATAGCCATACGCATATAGTTTTTGCAAAAAGCAGGGAAGAAGAATTTGTAGATAAAATAAAAGGGAAAAGTTATGCCGAAATAGCGGCCAATGGCGGAGGTATTTTAAATTCGGCCAACACATTAAATGCCACTTCTGAAGAAGAACTTTTTGATTCTGCCTGGGAGCGACTGGATGAAATTAGCCGATTGGGAACAGGTGCAGTGGAAATAAAAAGCGGTTATGGATTGACGGTAGAAGGCGAATTGAAAATGTTGCGAGTGATAAAAAAACTGAAAGAAAAATCCAAATTGTCCATTAAAGCCACCTTTCTTGGTGCTCATTCATATCCATTAGCATTCAAAGACAATCATGCCGGCTATATAAACTTAATTATTGAGGATATGTTGCCTCGCATTGCTGAAGAAAAACTGGCAGATTATATTGATGTTTTTTGCGAAGAAGGTTTTTTCTCTCCGGAAGAAACAAAACAAGTTTGCGAAGCAGGCATACAATACGGATTGCGGCCAAAGATTCATGCCAATCAATTACATCTTTCCGGTGGTACGGAGATAGGTGTTCAGTTGGGTGCTATCAGTGTGGATCATTTAGAAACGATGGATGAAAAAGCGATTCGAACCCTGGCCGATTCCACCACGATTGGAACCCTTTTACCGACGGCTGCATTTTTTCTAAGAATGCCTTTGCAACCGGCCCGGCAGTTGATTGATGCAGGTTGTGCCATAACTTTAGCTTCAGATTATAATCCCGGTTCATCTCCTTCCGGCAATATGAATTTTGTAAATGCCATCAGTGCTATTCAAATGAAAATGCTACCGGAAGAAATCATCAATGCTTCAACTTTACAAGGCGCTTTTGCAATGGGTTTGGAAAACGAAGTGGGCAGTATTAGCGTCGGCAAAAAAGCGAATTTGATTTTGACAAAAAAGATTCCTTCACTGGCGTATATGCCTTATGCATTTGGTTCAAACCTTATCGATAAAGTAATGATTGCAGGTGAATGGATTTCTTAATCAATTTTTTAATCATACAATATGCAACCAATAATTGAATGTGTCCCTAATTTCAGTGAAGGCAATAATGCGGCCGTCATTCATCAAATTACGGACGTAATTGAGAGTGTTGATGGAGTCCACCTGCTCAATGTGGATCCGGGAAAAGCTACTAATAGAACCGTGGTCACTTTTGTCGGGTATCCGGAGGCTGTTATTGAAGCGGCTTTCCTTGCTATTCAAAAAGCAGGAGAGTTGATTGATATGAGTAAACATAAAGGAGAGCATCCACGAATGGGAGCTACGGATGTGTGCCCTTTGATTCCTATTGCAGGCATTACAATGGAAGAAACCGTTGCCTATGCAAAAAAACTGGCGGAAAGAGTTGGGAAAGAATTGAAGATTCCCGTGTATTTATATGAACAGGCACAGGCCAATAAAGAAAGGCATAATTTATCAGTCATCAGGGCCGGAGAGTATGAAGGTTTTTTTAATAAAATATTGCTGCCGGAATGGAAACCTGATTATGGGCCGGCCGTTTTTGATGCCAAAAGAGGCGTTACGGCTATTGGTGCCCGTGATTTTTTGGTGGCGTATAATGTCAACCTGAATACAACGTCCACCCGCCGGGCCAATGCCATTGCTTTTGATGTACGGGAAGCGGGACGAAAAATAAAATCAGCAGATGGAACTGTCACCACCCAACCCGGCAGTTTGAAATCGGTAAAAGCCATTGGATGGTTTATAGAAGAATATGGTGTGGCGCAGATTTCAATGAACCTGACAAATATTTCAATTACGCCGGTGCATATTGCCTTCGATGAAGTTTGTAAAAAAGCTGATGCGAGGGGCGTAAGGGTTACGGGTAGCGAATTAGTTGGTTTAGTGCCTTTAAAAGCCATGACAGATGCTGGTAAATATTTTTTGAAAAAACAAAAAAGATCGATTGGCGTCAGTGAAAAAACCTTGATAAAAATTGCGGTAAAATCTATGGGGTTGGATGAACTCGGCCCCTTTGATCCACAAAAAAGAATTATCGAATATTTATTAAAAGATAAAAGAGATAGTCAATTGATTGACATGTCATTGACTGATTTTGCCAATGAAACAGCCAGTGAAAGCCCGGCGCCGGGTGGTGGTTCTGTTTCAGCTTACGTGGGAGCTTTGGGCATTTCCCTGGCAACAATGGTGGCCAATCTTTCTTCACATAAAAGAGGATGGGACGACCGCTGGGAAGAATTTAGTGACTGGGCTGAAAAAGGAGAAGCCATTAAAAAAGAATTGGTCAATTTGGTAGATGCAGATACGAAAGCGTTCAATGGAATTATGCAGGCTTTCTCTCTGCCAAAAACAACAGAAGAAGAAAAGAAAGCCAGGCATACAGCTATCCAGGAAGCTACAAAATTTGCTATTGACATTCCATTCCGGGTGATGGAATTGGCATGTAATAGCATGGAAATTATTAAAGCGATGGCATTGATTGGCAATCCCAATTCGGTGTCGGATGCCGGCGTGGGAGCAGTCTGTGCCCTGGCGGCTGTTAAAGGAGCTTTCCTCAACGTTCGTATCAATGCAATGGACTACGATGATAAAAATTTTGTAAACTTGATGTTGGAAAAAGGAAAAACTATCGAAGAAAAAGCTACATTACTGGAAATAGAAATTCTAAATATTGTACATGCAAAACTTGGAAACGAATAAGGCCATAGCCAAAAACAGCCTGGAAGAAATGAGACATTTCAAACCTTATACAAAGGAAGAAGTGCTTTCACTGACGAAACTGCGTCGTTTTGAAACCAAACTTGGTGAGAGGTTAACAGTTTTGGATGATTGTACTGATGTTGATCAATCCATTGCGCAGTCAACTGCAAAATATGTTTTATTCGGCATTCCGGAAGATTTAGGCGTCAAAGCCAATCATGGCATTGGCGGTGCCGATACGTTGTGGATTCCCTTTTTGCAAAGTTTTCTGAATATTCAGAGTAATGATTTTTTAGATGGAGAAGAAATCCTGTTAGCCGGGCATTTTGATTTTGGTGACATACAATACTTAATCGATACTACTGCAAAAACCGAAAATGAGAAACTTGAAGCTTTCCGGCATGCAGTTGTTACGGTCGATAATGAAGTAGAACGGTTAGCAAAAGTGATTGCCGAAAATAAAAAGATTCCGATTGCTATTGGCGGCGGACATAATAATGCGTATCCATTGATAAAAGGAAGTGCCAAAGGTTGGCATAAAGCCGGCGTTTTACAATTGGCGCAAATCAATTGCATCAACCTCGATACACATGCTGATTTCAGGGCACTGGAAGGCCGTCATAGCGGCAATGCTTTTCGTTATGCCGACGAAGATGGTTACTTGCAGAAATATTGCATCATCGGCCTGCATGAAAATTATACGTCGCAGAATGTTTGGACTGATCTTATGACTAATCCTTTTATTGACTGTATTAGTTTTGAAGATATTTTTATTCATGAAAAAAGAACTTTTCTGCAAGCGATTGCTCATGCCACTGGTTTTACGGAAGATACACTCACCGGCATCGACCTTGATTTGGACGCCATTCAAAATACATTGAGCAGTGCCATGACACCAGTTGGTATTTCGGCTACACAAGCCCGTCAGTATATTTCTTTTGCTGCGGCCGATACAAAGCCGGCTTATCTGCATATCTGCGAAGGCGCTACAAGGCTAAGCGATGGCCGTACGGATGCTACGAGTGGGAAATTAATAAGTTACCTGGTGAGTGATTTTATAAAAGGCCATAGCATCAATTTATAGCCGTCAGTTTTCCATGGTATTTTCTATTTGTATAATTTTTTCGAAGAGTGATTCATAGTCTTTGTTGAGCAATGCCAGTTCTTCATTTACTTTTTTATAATCATTTTCAGTCGCTAAAAACTTGTCTTTATCAGCATAAAGTGCCGGGTCAGCCAGTGTTTTTTCCAGGTTTGTTTTTAAAGTGGTTTGGGAAGCAATTTTTTCTTCCACTTCTTGAAATTGCTTTTGCAGCTTTTGTAATTTTTTCTTGGCTTCTTTATCTATGGCTTTTGGACTTGGCCGGGTGGCTACCGGTTTTTTTTCTTTAATTATCGGCTTTGGTATTTCATTTTGTGGAGCAGGAGCTTTCGATGCCATTCGTTCTTTCCACAACACCCATTCAGCATAACCACCTTTAAATTCTTTGATTTCATGATCTACAATTTCCCAAATTTTATTGGCAGTTTTGGAAATAAAATACCGGTCGTGACTGACCAGGATAATGCTGCCGGCGTATTTATTGAGTGCTTCAATTAATAAATCGCAACTATGCATGTCCAGATGGTTGGTCGGTTCATCCAGCATCAGGAAATTGGCCTGGCTAATGATGACTTTAGCCAAAGCCACTCTTGCTTTTTCTCCACCGCTTAGGATTTTTATTTTTTTATCGACATCATCGCCGCCAAACAAAAAACAACCCAGTAAACTTCTTAATTCCAATTCTGTTTTCTGGCTTCCGCAATCCATCATTTCCTGCAAAATGGTATTTTCCAAACCTAAAGATTCCAATTGATGCTGTGCATAAAAACTTTCAATCACATTATGTCCCCATTTTCTTTCTCCTTCGGAAAAATTTTCTATACCTGCAATAATTCGTAATAATGTAGATTTTCCCTTGCCATTGGCGCCGATGAGTGCTATTTTATCGCCACGATTTATTTCAACTGTTGAGTTTTTGAAAATGACTTGGTCGCCAAAAGATTTGGATATATTTTTTAATTCCGCAATTATTTTTCCCGGCGTTTGTTCTACTTTGAAATTGATTTTAATATTAGGGCGTTCAATCGTGGCTTCTTCAATGCGATCCAGTTTATTCAATTTCTTAATCAGGCTTTGTGCCATTGATGCTTTATTGGCTTTGGCCCTGAATCGCTCAATCAACCTTTCGTTTTGACGAATATAATCCTGTTGATTTTCATAAGCTTTTTGTTGTAATTCTAAACGAACATTTTTTTCCTGCTCATAAAAATCATAATTGCCATTGTAAATATGAATTTGTTGTTGATATACTTCAACAATCTTTGTTACCATTCTGTTTAAAAAATATTTATCGTGACTCACTATGACCACGGCGCCATGATAATGCTGTAAATATTTTTCTAACCATTCAATAGACGGCAAGTCAAGATGGTTAGTCGGCTCATCCAATAAAAGTAAATCCGGTTCTTGTAAAATCATTTTGGCAAGCAATACCCGCATCCGCCAGCCACCACTGAACTCTTTATATGGTCGTTGCAAGTCAGCATTTGAAAAACCCAAACCCTGTAAAACTTCCTCTGTTTTATGATGAATATTGTATCCATCAAGCATTTCCATTTCCGTCAGTTTTTCGCTGTATGTATGTAAGGTTTTTTCATCTTCATTGTGTTCCAATGATTTTGTCAAAGTTTCGATTTCTTTTTCCAGTTGCAATACATTTTCAAAAGCTTCCAAGGCTACAGAAAGTATGGAACTATCGCTATCAAAACTCAATAGATCCTGGTGTAAATAACCGATAGAAGTGGAGCGGCTTCGTTCCACGGTACCGGAAGATGGCGTATAAGCACCGACTAATAGTTTCAATAAAGTGGATTTACCGGTTCCGTTATAGCCAATCAAGCCGATTCTTTCTCCCGGTTGAATATGCCAATTGGCCTCCCTGACAATTGCCCGGGCGCCAAATTCGAAAGTCATATTTTGAAATCCTGCTAACATGGATGCATTTCGGTTTTTACTGTAGTTGATTTTAACAGTTTGCAAAAATAATGGTTACAAGTTGCAAATTCTGAGAGTTATCTTTGCCATATTCATTTTAAGTCAATATTTTGAAAGAATTAAACGTATGAGAAAAATTATTGAAATTGCCGGTATTATTCTGCCCCTACTGATTATTGCATTGGGCATTATTCGAATTTTTGTAAAAAAGACCAAAGGAGTAAATGGCCTGACGATTTTTTTTGCATTGCTGTTACTTATTATCGGGTTGTTGCAATTTTATATTTTCGGGCACCGCAGCAGTTCCTCTAATAACGGGCCGGAAACGCCTCCTTTGGCCGTAAGCCAGCATAGTGCTGCATTTAATGAATCCATGAACCGTTTATTGAATAGTTATTACGACTTGTCTGAAGGGTTTGTGAATTGGGATATCAGTCACATTTATGTTGCGGGTAAAAAATTGCAACAAAATTTAGATAGTTTACAATTAAGCGAAATAAAAAAGGATACACTGATTTATGAAACTGCCATCGATCCTTATGAAAATGCAAAGGCTGATGTGGCAGGAATTTTGGCCGATAAAAATATTGCTTCCATGCGACAGGCTTATAATATTTTATCCAATCATCTTAGGAATTTATTGGTTATTGTAAAATACGATGGCGCCAAAGTATATTGGCAGGAATGTCCTATGGCTTTTAATGGCGACCAGCCCGGCAATTGGTTGAGCCGAACCATCGAAGTTAGAAATCCCTATTTAGGAAATAAAGATCCGAAGTATGGTGATGGCATGCTGGATTGTGGCGGGCCAAAAGATACTATCAATTTTATTCCGGCTAACGTTGTACAATAACCGATATGCCCAATATGAAAATGTTGAAATTCCTATTTTTAATATTCTTAATTCCGTGCCTCGGTACTGTTATTTTCGCTCAAAAAACGGGGAAGGAAAAAACAAACCGGGTAGTTTTAAATGGTTATGTCAAGGATAGCCTGAGCGGCGAATCTTTAATTGGTGCTTCTGTTGTTGTCAATGGTGCTGCGAAAGGTGTCGTGAGTAATTTATATGGTTTCTATTCCATTACCTTGCCGGAAGGCGATTATACAATCACAGTTTCATCTGTTTCTTATATCAATAAATCACTAAACGTTCATCTCGAAAAAGACGTATCCTACAATTTTAATTTAGTGCCTCAATCATTTGTGTTGAGCGATGTTGTTGTAGTGAGTAAGCCGAGAGATCATAATGTAAAGGATGCGCAATTGGGAAAAATCAATTTATCCATGAACACGGTAAAAAATATTCCAGCTTTTATGGGTGAAGTTGATTTATTAAAAGCAATTCAATTACTTCCCGGTGTCAGTAATGCCGGTGAAGGTAATGCCGGTTTTTATGTAAGAGGTGGCGGCCCCGATCAGAATTTAATTTTATTGGACGATGCAATTGTTTATAATACAGGCCATCTCTTTGGTTTCTTTTCCGTATTTAATGCTGATGCAATTAAAAATGTTTCACTGATAAAAGGCGGTATGCCGGCGCAATACGGCGGACGATTGTCATCCGTCATAGACGTAACAATGAAAGACGGGAATATTAATAAAATGCAAATCGATGGCGGCATTGGCCTTATTGCTTCCCGGTTTTCGATTCAGGGGCCAATTAAAAAAGAAAAGTCATCATTTATTTTTTCAGCCAGAAGAACATATATCGATGCGTTGGTAAAGCCCTTTATAAAAAAATCATCCAGTTTTTATGGTTCCGGCTATTATTTTTATGATATCAATGCCAAAATGAATTTTCGTTTTTCAAAAAAAGACAGGTTGTATTTAAGTGGTTATTTCGGCCGTGATGTTTTTGATTATGTCAACGCCAAAAGATCTTTTGATACCAATATTCCCTGGGGCAATGCTACGGCTACGGTTCGTTGGAATCATGTTTTTAACAAAAGAATATTTGCCAATACTACTTTATTGTATAATGATTATAAATTTAAATTTTCTGCACGTCAGGATAATTTTGCTATCGGGCTTTCTTCCGGGATTAAAGACGGCACCATCAAAACCGATTTTGATTATTATCCTTTGCCCAATCATAAATTAAAGTTCGGAGGGTTGCTCACTTACCACAAGTTTATACCCAATGTGGTAAGTGGTTACCAGGATTCTATTCTTTTTACACCGAATAATGAAGGCGTAAAATATGCTTTTGAATCAGCCTTGTATTTGCAGGACGATTGGAAAATCAATGAAAATTGGCGGATAAATTATGGATTGAGATGGAGCGGCTTTACACAAGTCGGCCCTTTTACAAAATATATTCGTGATGAAGACCTGAATCCCATCGACAGTACGGTGTATAAAAATTTTGAGCCGATAAAAACTTATGGCGGCCTGGAGCCGAGATTGTCGCTACGTTTTTCATTGAATAAAACCAGTTCTGTCAAAGCCTCTGTTACAAGAAATTTACAATACATCCACCTTGTTTCCAATGCCGGAACAACCCTGCCAACAGATTTGTGGGTACCCAGTACTTATATTGTAAAACCGCAAAAAAGCTGGATGTATGCAGCCGGTTTTTTTAAAAACTTCAATAACAATGAATTTGAAACCTCTTTGGAGCTTTATTATAAGAATATGAAAAACCAAATCGAATACAAAGAAGGCTATACACCTTCATTAAGAGATCCGGAAGAAGAATTTGTATTTGGAAAAGGGTGGAGTTATGGTGCAGAATTGCTGATCAATAAAGTAAAAGGAAGGCTCACAGGATGGATAGGTTATACTTTATCCTGGACCTGGCGAAAATTTGCACAATTGAATGATGGATTAAAATATCCTACAAAATATGACCGGCGGCACGACCTTTCTATTGTGGCTAATTATGATTTAAATAGAAAATGGAGATTCGGCGCTGTATTTGTTTATGGCACCGGCAATGCTATTTCACTACCGGAAAGATTTTATTTTATTAATGGCGTACTAACGCAAGAGTATAGCCGATTATATCAATATAGAATGAAAGCCTACCATCGGCTTGATATTTCAGCAACTTACACACCAATGCCTAAACGCAAACATAGATTGAAAAGTTATTGGGTTTTTAGCATTTACAATATGTATAGTCGGCTGAATCCTTATTTTATATATTTCGATCAGGAAGGAGATATTGCCAATGGCGAAATAAAAGTTTCAACGAAGCAGGTTTCTTTATTTCCGATCATTCCGGCCGTAACCTGGAATTTTAGTTTTTAATTTGGAATAAAAAAAATGCCTGCACAAGGCAGGCATTCTCAAGAGTTCTTTCGGATTTAAATTTATTAACAGAGACAAGATATAGCGTAGGTTTTATTATTCAAAGTATTTTAGGCCTGAAAATCTTCAAAAAGGCAATAACTTGATGAAAATCAAATAAAATGCTTAAAAATGACTCATTATCAGTCGGTTTTGGCTATTTAAAGCAACCTTATAGCATATTTTTCCGGTCTTTTTTTACATTCGGGATGTCAAATAACTGACCGAAAAAATGCGATTAAATCATTCTTCATGAAAAAATTTTTTGCCACATCACTCTCCGTTTGTATGGCTTTAATTTTATGGCCTATGCAAGAACAAAGTGCATCAACAATAGACCATCAGATTGATGGGCCTTATGTATTTTACCAAGGAAAAAAAATTATAGTACAATATATCCAAAAGGAAAATGGCATTTTCAAAGTAAAAGAAGAAACCTATAAAAAATCAGATAAAGAAAATATAATACTGCATGTATTAACAGACCAGCCGGGTGTTAGTTTTGACGTGCCGTTACAAAAGAAATTTGAGGATGAAAAAACCGATTATCTCGGAGTCGATAAAATATTTGTTGTGTCTGATATTGAAGGAGAATTTTGGGCATTGAGGAAATTATTGCAAGCCAATGGTGTCATTGATAAAAATTTTAATTGGACTTTCGGTAACGGACACCTTGTTTTGACTGGCGATTTTGTTGACCGCGGCGACCAGGTAACGGAAGTCCTTTGGTTAATCTATTCTTTAGAAGAAAAAGCGGAAGCTGCCGGCGGGCATGTCCATTTTATCCTGGGCAATCATGAAATTATGAATTTGAGTAATGATCTACGCTATGTACATCCGAAATACATACGTTCTGCCACAATTTTACATGATAACTATGCGCATTTCTTTAGCGAAAATGCAGAATTAGGCCGCTGGCTGCGGACTAAAAATGTAGCAGAACGGGTAGGGAAAACATTATTTCTCCATGCCGGTATTTCCAATCTTGTCAATCAAATGCAAATAACACTGGGAAGAATGAATCGTGTGGCAAGGCCGTATTATGATGATTCCACTTACAATTACGATACCCGTGAAACTGAAATTTTATACAGTGCTTTCGGGCCGTTTTGGTTTCGTGGATATTATATGGGTAAAGAAATAATGACAGAAGCTCAAATTGATACAACACTTCAATTTTATAACGTGGATCATATTGCCACAGGCCATACTGTTATTGCCGATACCGTCAGTGTGTTACATCATGGAAAATTATTTGATACTGATGTGCATCACAAAGGCGGCCATTCCGAAGGATTATATATTGAAGGAGATAAATTTTATCGTGCCGATACTTTGGGGAATAAAATATTGATTTGGCAATAAGATGGGTCAATTTTTCAACTTTAATGGCATTAGGTATTATCCTCATTCCAACTTACTTTTGCTGACGTTAAAATTTAAGATGAAATGGCAAGACAAATCGCATTTCGGGAAGCTCTCAGAGAAGCTATGACTGAAGAAATGAAGAGGGATGAAACTGTTTTTTTGATGGGCGAAGAAGTAGCCGAATATAATGGAGCTTACAAGGTTAGTCAGGGAATGTTGGCCGAATTTGGCCCCAAAAGAATTATCGACACACCCATTTCCGAACTGGGTTTTACGGCTGTTGGAGTGGGTGCTGCCCAAAACGGCCTTCGTCCCATAGTTGAATTTATGACCTGGAATTTCGCAGTCCTTGCTTTAGATCAAATATTAAATACGGCATCTAAAATGCTGGCAATGAGCGGTGGACAAATTTCCTGCCCGATTGTTTGCAGAGGTGGAAATGGCTCTGCCGGACAGTTAGGCGCCCAACATTCTACTGCTTTTGAATCCTTATATGCCAATATTCCCGGTTTAAAAGTCGTATCACCCAGTAATGGATATGATGCCAAAGGCTTACTCAAACAAGCCATTCGGTATGAAAATGACCCGGTCATGTTTATGGAAAGTGAGCAGATGTACGGCGATAAAGCGGAAGTTCCCGAAGAAGAATATTATATCGAATTAGGCAAAGCTGATGTCAAAAAATCCGGTAGGGACGTCACCATCGTTTCTTTCAATAAAATGATGAAAGTAGCCCTAACAGCAGCCGAAGAGTTAGAAAAGGAAGACATACATGCCGAAGTCATTGATTTACGCACCATTCGCCCATTGGATTGGCACACTATTTTGGAAAGTGTCAAGAAAACAAATCGTTTGGTTATCGTGGAAGAACAATGGCCTTTCGGTTCTGTATCTTCAGAAATTTCTTACCGGATTCAAAAAGAAGGTTTCGATTACCTCGATGCGCCGATTCGGCGAATTACAGCAGCCGATGCCCCTTTACATTATGCACCAAACCTTGTAGCAGCAGCTCTACCTTCAGTCGCCGGAACTGTCAAATTGGTAAAAGAAGTGATGTACCTCGAAAAATAATTTTCCCCCAAAAACCTTATACAGCCTCGCTTTGAGCGAGGTTTTTTTGTGGAATAATATTTTTTTAAAATTACTTACGGTTATGTGCAACCTTTTCGGGTTTAAAATGTATCTTCGTCATGGTTTTTCATAGGATATTGGATTTTAAAAACGAGGCTGGGTTTCTACCCGGCTTCTATTTTTTCAGGCACTACTCACTCGCTGTTTCCACCTTTACTTCGGCTTAAAATATTTATTTTTACAACAAAACATTTTGCATGGCTGTAATACTGATTATTGATGATGAAAAAGCAATCAGAAAGACCTTAACTGAAATTTTATCATTCGAAGGATATGAAATTGATGAAGCAGAAAATGGCGAAGAAGGATTGAAAAAATTTAAGGCGAAAACCTTCGACCTGGTGCTTTGCGATATTAAAATGCCCAAAATGGATGGGCTGGAATTTTTGCAAAAAGCAGGCGAAATAAACGCCGATATTCCCATCATTTTGATTTCGGGCCATGGCGATATTGAAACAGCCGTAGAAGCCGTCAAAAAAGGGGCTTACGATTATATTTCCAAGCCACCCGATCTGAACAAGCTCTTGATTACGATTCGCAATGCGATGGATAAAAGTGTGTTGGTAACGGAAACAAAAGTGCTGAAAAGGAAAGTCAGCCGTGTGCAGGAGATGATTGGAGATTCGTCTCCCATGAAAACGATTAAAGAAACAATCGAAAAAGTAGCACCTACCGATGCCCGGATTCTTATAACCGGCGAAAATGGTGTGGGCAAAGAATTGGTGGCTCGTTGGATTCATGAAAAAAGTAATCGTTCCAAAGCACCAATAGTGGAAGTGAATTGTGCCGCTATACCTACAGAATTAATCGAAAGTGAATTATTCGGACACGAAAAAGGCTCTTTTACTTCAGCTATCAAACAAAGAATCGGCAAATTTGAATCGGCTAATGGTGGTACGCTTTTTCTCGATGAAATTGGTGATATGAGCCTCAATGCGCAGGCAAAAGTATTGAGAGCTTTACAAGAAGGAAAAATCACAAGGGTAGGAGCCGATAAAGATATTAATGTGGATGTTAGAGTTGTAGCAGCTACCAATAAAGATTTATTGCAGGAAGTAGAACAAAAAACATTCCGCCTCGACCTCTATCATCGATTGAGTGTCATCTTGATTCATGTGCCTTCACTAAATGATCGAAGGGATGATATTCCGATGTTGGTAGAGCAGTTTCTCAAAGATATTTGTGCAGATTATGGCATTTCGCCCAAAACAATGGATGATGCATCCATTCAACTCTTACAAGATTACAACTGGACAGGAAATATCCGTGAGTTAAGAAATGTAGTGGAAAGATTAGTAATTCTTTCCGACAAAAAAATTATGCCTGAAGATGTGAAGTCGTATGTACTTCCGAAATAAAATATTTTAGCTCGTAGAATTGTTACTTCACCGTTAAAAACCGTTGTTTTGCAGCGTTTCACAAAACTTTTCAATTATATATTTTGTTAAGCATCAAATTGCAATACTTTTGCTTCCATTAAATTTTGGCTCATGCCCCTTCATCAAGTTTTTATTATTTACCTGATAGGTACTCTAATTGTTTTTCTTCCTTCATTTGGCCTGGCCAAACTTTTTGTAAAAGCCGGTATTCCTTCCTGGAAAGCTTATGTTCCATTCTATAATACCTGGATGATGCAGGAAGTAGCCAAGCGGCCGAAACATTGGGTTTTCTGGCAATTGATTCCGGTAGTTGGTTGGTTTATTACACCCGGCATTTTTATTGAATTCGTAAAACTATTCGGCAAATTCGGATTTGGACATCATACTGCTGTTTCCTTATTGGCACCATTTTATTTCCCTTATTTGGCGTATAAGGAAGACCCGAAATTCATCGGCCCCGAAGCCGTAAAAAAATATAAGAAAAAACACTGGCGGGAATGGGTTGATGCCGCCATTTTTGCTGTTGTAGCAGCCACATTAATCCGCACTTTTGTATTTGAAGCTTATACTATTCCAACCGGCTCTATGGAAAAAACTTTATTGGTCAGGGATTTTCTCTTTGTCAGCAAACTAAGTTATGGCCCCCGCATTCCGGTTACGCCATTATCAGTCCCGTTTGTACATAATTATTTGCCCGGCGGTAGCCGAAAATCTTATTCCACGGCTATTCAATTGCCTTACACAAGATGGTTTAAAAAAGCGCCAAAAAGAGGTGATGTTGTGGTGTTTAATTTTCCGGCAGGAGATACTGTTATCAACCGTCCCGATTATCAATCCAAACATCCGTATTATCAACTTTGTCGTGAGCTGGGCAATGGCAATGCAGACCTTGGCCGACAAATTATTCTCAACGATCCTGTACAATATCCATTGGCTATTCATCCGATTGATAAAACGGATAATTACATTAAAAGATGTGTTGCCGTGTCGGGAGATACAGTGCAGATTATTCGAAGTGATGTATATGTAAATGGAGAAAAACAAAAACTACCCGCCAATTCAGAGATGAATTATATGGTAGTTTCCAAACAACCCCTCGATGCTGATTTTGCTAAAGCTGAATTTGGCATAGATATTTATAACCCAGAAGAAAGTATGGCGGTTAGTGGTAACCGTTATCAATTTTTACTGACTGCCAAAGCGGTTGAAAAAATGAAAAATTCGCCCATCATTCAATCTGTTCAACCTGTGTTAGATACCGTACCGAGTTACAGTCCGGCGTTTGAAGAGTATGTCATAAAAAATAAATGGACAGTAGATAATTACGGGCCTATTTGGATTCCCAAAAAAGGCAGCACCTTACAACTGAATGATAGCACTTACAGCATTTACCAACGAGCTATCCGTGTATATGAACATAATAAACTGGAATATCGGAATGGAAAATTTTACATCAACGATAAAGAAACCAATCAATATACTTTCAAATTAAATTACTACTGGATGATGGGCGACAACCGGCATGAATCGCAGGATTCCCGTTTCTGGGGTTTTGTTCCGGAAGACAGGATTGTCGGTAAGGCCTGGATGATTTGGTTCAGCTGGGATGGCGGCCCCCGATGGAAAAGGTTCTTCAAGATTGTAAAATAAACGTAACTTTAAATGCCCTTGACAATAACGCAAGGGCATTTTTGACAGAAAGCGATTACTACAATGACCAATCATAGATTTGAATTTTCTTATGAAGTGTATGCCGATAGCAGTGAACTCCCAAAGGAAGATGCCGATTTATTACAGGAAGCCAGAAAAATTACGGCCAATGCTTATGCACCTTATTCCAAATTTCATGTGGGTGCAGTAGCTGTTTTATCCAATGGCGAAAAAATAGCCGGAACGAACCAGGAAAATGCTTCTTACCCTGTAGGCACTTGTGCCGAAAGAGTGTTACTCGGTACAGCGGCTACTTTACATCCCGATATGCCAATAAAAACAATGGCAATTAGTTATCGAACGAAAGAGCAGGAAAGTGATCATCCTATTTCGCCTTGCGGTATGTGCCGGCAAGCATTATTGGAATATGAAAGCAGGACATCGCATCCGATTCGATTGATCTTGGGCGGCCAAAAAGGAAAAGTTTTTATCATAACAACCGTGAAAGACATTTTACCTTTTGCATTTACACAACAGGAATTAAAATAAAGTTTGTACACCATGTGCATATTTTGCTTCGTGTTGCAACAGCCATTTTTTTCTCCATAAACCACCGGCATAGCCTGTTAATTCACCTTTGGCACCAATCACCCTGTGGCAGGGAACAATAATCGCAATATTGTTTTTCCCGTTGGCATTGGCTACGGCTCTTGTGGCTTTAGCATCGCCGGTTTGTGTGGCCAAATCTAAATAACTGATTGTTTTCCCAAATGGAATCGAAACCAATAAACCCCACACTTCTTGTTGAAAAGCTGTGCCGTTTTGATTCAGTGGCAATTCAAATTTTTTTCTTTCGCCATTAAAATATTGAATGAGTTGTTCTACACAATTAATAAGTATCGGTGACATTTGTTTGGAATGTCCCGGCGTTTTTTCAGAAGTATCATGAAAACTTACTTCGGCGATATACTGTTGCGTGCCGCAAATTTTTAATAAGCCTATCGGCGATTGATAATATGTTTTTTGCAAGGCCATTTTATCCGATTTTCATGCCGTTGGTAGTGGGTTGATCGGTTGTCAATAAAATTACATCATTGTTTTCATCATACACACCCAAAACTAAACACTCACTCACGAAATTGGCAATTTGTTTCGGTGGAAAATTTATAACAGCAATAACCTGTCGTCCTACCAATTTATCTGCTACATAATGCACTGTTATTTGTGCGGATGATTTTTTGATACCGATTTCTTTACCAAAATCAATTATCAATTGATACGCAGGTTTTTTGGCTTTCGGAAAATCATTGACTTCAAGTATCGTTCCGATACGCATATCTATTTTTTCAAAATCATTCCAGCTAATGGCCATTATTTATTTTTTATGTTAACTTGATGAAAAATACGGAAAATGAAACAAGCGAAGAATACTGCCGGTAAAAACAAGCCTATCGATGCTTCACGAAGAAAATTTATTAAAAATACAA
The DNA here is from genome assembly GCA_020437365.1 of Chitinophagaceae bacterium. Classification (GTDB taxonomy): domain Bacteria; phylum Bacteroidota; class Bacteroidia; order Chitinophagales; family Chitinophagaceae; genus JJ008. Next base: position 17,147 of record JAGQWM010000021.1, read on the forward strand.
CTTTAGCAACGGCCGGTTTTTTTATTGTACCAAGGCATGTATTGGGCCGTGGTTTTATTGCACCCAGCGATAAATTACATATTGCCGGTATCGGCGTTGGTGGCAAAGGAGAAGGCGATTTATTTGAATTTGCCAAAAGCCCGAATGTCAATATTGTAGCACTTTGCGATGTGGATGACAGGCAAAGTGTAAAATCGAGAGAGAGATTTCCGAAAGCCAGTTATTATAAAGACTTCCGGGTGATGTTGGCCAAAGAAAAAAATAATATAGATGCCGTCAGCATTTCAACACCTGATAATGTTCATGCCATTGCTACTTTATCAGCCATGCAATTGGGTAAACATGTTTATACACAAAAACCATTGACACATGATATTTATGAAGCGAGAATGTTGACCAAAGCCGCAGCGAAATATAAAGTCGTTACACAAATGGGCAACCAGGGCGGTTCGGGTGATGGTGTCCGTAAGGCGAAAGAAATGATAGATGCCGGACTCATTGGCAGAGTAACGGCTGCAACAGCTTGGACCAATAGGCCGGTGTGGCCACAGGGCATTCCTACGCCTACAGGAGATTTTTCAGTGCCGAATGAATTGGATTGGAATCTTTGGTTAGGCCCTGCACAGTTTATCAACTACAATCCGGCGTATTTGCCATTCAACTGGAGAGGCTGGTGGGCTTTTGGAACAGGCGCATTAGGCGATATGGCTTGTCATATCATGGATCCTATTTACCGGATTTTACCCATTCTGTATCCTGAATCTGCCGAGTGCAGCGTCAGCAACGTTTGGAAAAATATGTGGCAGGAAGGAAATTATGTAGATAGTTGTCCACCGGCTTCCATTATTCATTTGACCTATCCGACCAATAATGGCAAGCATAAAATAAAAGTTTCCTGGTACGACGGTGGCTTACTTCCTGAAAAACCGGATGAACTCTTACCGGACGAACCGTTTGGCAATTGGGATGGTGGCGTTTTGTTTATTGGCAAAAAAGGAAAATTATTATTGGATTGTTATGGTGCCAATCCCCGGTTATTGCCGACAAGCAGGATGGAAGGATTGGTGGTGAAAGAAAAAATAAAAAGAGTACCGGAAGGACATTATTTGCAATGGGTGAATGCCTGTATAGCGGGATATGGGAATAAAGAAACCAGTTCGCCTTTTTCTTATGCAGGGCCTTTTACAGAAAGTGTATTGATGGGCAACCTGGCTATTCGAAGCTGGATGATGGTGAATAAAGAAGCAAAAGGTTGGGGCGATAAATATCTCGGTAGGAAAAAACTTTTATGGGATGCTGAAAATATGAAAGTAACCAATTTTGATGAAGCCAATCAATTTGTGAAAAGAACATATAGGGATGGCTGGGATCTTGCTCTATGATTCGATTTGTGCAACGAGTTTCAATAATTCATTTTTTTTATAAAGCACATCTTCCTGATCGAAGCATTTACTGTATTCTTCGAGCAGGTATTGAATCACGTCTTTGTTTTGTTGTGGTTTGAAATAAGCACCTACCGGCGGTACAGCAATCCTTTTAAAATAACTTTCTACATCCTGTTTTGTAAAAACCTGGCCGGAGGTGGCGTCAATAAAAAAATCTATGTTGACAATCGGGTTGGGTAATTTTTCGTCAGAATAACCGGGTTTGAAATAGGCGAGAATAAACTGTTTAGGAATTTTAATCGCTTTTATGGGAATGTCGAGCAATTCGCAGAGAATTAAATATAAAATACCGTTACTGATTTGGTTCCCCGTTTTTGTTTCCAAAGTTTTTTGCAAAAGGAAGGCGTCTGTTTCTTTATAATTTGTTTCATTTCCTTTCAACCCATAATAACTATATAAAATACTGGTAACAATATTGATTTGTTCCAGCGGCGTAAGATAATTATTCAGTTCGAGCCAGATATTTCTCCTGATTTTTTCAATTTCCTGTACCAATGGTGTGGTGGCCATTTCCGGGTATTGATATTTACTCACCAACATGGCACCCAACATCAGGTCGTGATGGCCGGAAATACTCCATTGTCTGAAATCTTCTAACAACTCGGTAAAGTGAAGCCGGTGAATCAGTAATTCAATCCTCGATTGGGTTTCTTCACTGGGAGTAGTTTCCCATAAATGTTCCAGGTTGGGAATAATGGTTTTACCATAACCAACAATCTTGTTCGACACCAGTCCAAATACTTCTTCATCCGGATCGTCAATCAATGTAAATAATGCCGATATTTCGTTATTATTTTCCAAGGTCTGAATTCAGTTGCAAGATCATTATTGCCATTCGAATAGAATAGTTAAACTTTTCCACAGATGGGGAGAAGGCTGAAAAATGAGTCATTCAATTTGACAAATGCATTCAAAAAGTTACGGTAAATTTATTTTTTCATCACAACGGCCATCCAATCCCAGGGTTGGGGATTTTTCAACCATTTCGGTGGATTGATAAATTCAGTATGCCAATCGTATTTTATTTTTTTGATGGTGTTGACTTTGAAACCGGCTTTGGCTAAAACGATTTTCAATTCTTCTTTCAAATAATGTTTATGCTGCACTTCATCAATGGCTACATTGCCTTGCAACATATTTTTCCATTGGGTCATTGCGGCTGTTTTATTTTTTGTATCGGGAAAAGAAGTTTTATCAATAGCAAATCGTTGTTGTAAAATATGTGATAATAACCAGGATTCAAGTGAAGGTACTGTCAAAATCAAGACGCCTTTTTTCCTGATACAGGAAGCTGTATTTTCTAAAAATTGAATTCTGTCTTTAACATCAGGTGTCAATAATGCGTTGATACAAATAGCCAGGTCGCAACGAGGTAATTCATTGTCAGCGCTGCTCATATCTAATCTTTGGTAAGAAATGTTCTTGTATTTTTTATTATTCTTTTTGGCGATTTTAATATTTTCTGCAGAAATATCAATGGCCATTACTTTTTTAAAATTTTTGGAAAGAATAGGCAGCCATTTACCCACTGCACAGCCGATGTCGATGGCTGTTTTTTTATTGGAAGCATATTTTTGAATAGCAGAGCGAATGATACCTTTTTTATCATTCTGCAATACATCAAATATTTCATCTTCGTAGTGTGAAGCTGTTTTTTCCCAATAAGAACGTTTCATGTGATTGAAGATAGAAAATAATAATTATTGATTGCCGCTACACAAATCCATCAATAAAATACTTGCCAAATTGCATGGCATTATTTTTTCTTTTTTGCAGCTTTCTTTGCAGCAGTTTTAGTTTTCTTTTTTGGAGCTGCTTTCGTTGTTTTTTTGGCTACCTTTTTTTTAGCCGTTTTTTTACGGGCGGTGGGTTTCGCTTTTTTCTTTTGTTTGCTGAAGGCATCCGGAATTTCGTCTTCTATAAATTTCTTTACATCCTCTAATGTGAATTTGGCGGCTTCTTCCGGTGTAAACCTGGCGCCGTTTTTTTTCTTCGGCAGCCTGATTTTCTTTTTACCAAAACGAATGATCGGCGCCCAACGGTCATTCTCTACTGAAATATTTTCATCTTCCCAGCGATGAATATAGCGGTTCGCTTCTTTTTTTATTTTGGCAGCGATCAGTTCGTCCATATCAGCTTTCGACAAGTTATCGAAATCGTATTTTTTGGGTACGTTTATAAACATGCCATCCCATTTAATAAAAGGGCCAAAACGGCCTTTCCCTTTGGTGATGGGTTTATTTTTATAACTGCCTACAGGTTTATCGGCCAATTGTTTGGCTTTGATATGTCGAATAGCGGTAGCAAGATCTACTGTTTGCAAATCTGTACCACGAGGCAGTGAAATAAAATCATCGCCCCATTTGACATAAGGGCCATAACGGCCAACATTAACCGAAACTTCTTTGTCTTCGTACAAACCCATACTGCCTTCGGCGCCAAACAGGTTCATAGCTTCTTCAAAACTGATGGTTTCGATACTTTGTCCCGTTGGAATTTTGGCAAATCTTGGTTTTTCTTCATCATCCACACCGCCAATTTGAATCATAGCGCCATACCGGCCCATGCGGGCAACAACCGGTTTTCCGGTTTCGGGTTCTACGCCAAGTTTTCTTTCACCTTTGGCTCTTTCCGCATTTTCAATAGTATTGTCCACTTCTTTTTTGAAAGGAAGATAAAATGCATCAATCATTTTATTCCATTTCATTTTGCCTTCGGCTACTTCATCAAATTCTTCTTCAATTCTTGCCGTAAAACTATAATCCATGATTTCCTCGAAGTATTGTTTCAGGAAATCGGTTACGACCAAACCCAGGTCCGATGGAAATAATTTAGACCTTTCTGCACCGAAAATTTCTTTTTCCGTTTTTTTATTGACTTTATCTTTTTCTAAATGAAACACAAGGTATTTCCTGGGTGTGCCTTCTTTATCTCTTTTTTCAATATATCCTCTTTTCAGAATTGTAGAAATGGTGGGAGCATAGGTGGAAGGCCGGCCAATGCCGAGTTCTTCCAATTTTTTAACCAGCGATGCTTCCGTAAATCGAGGAAGAGGTTTGCTGAATTTTTCAGTGGCAATCATTTGTTGCAATGGCAATACTTGTCCTTTTGACAAAGGCGGCAACATGCCATCAATTGTTTCTTCTTCCTGCTCGTCTTCATCTTTATCTTCGCGGTACACTTTCAGAAAGCCGTCGAATACAATGACTTCGCCGGTGGCCGTCAATTCTTCTCTATTGGTAGAAATGGCAATTCGGGCAGTTGTTTTTTCCAATTGTGCATCTGCCATCTGGCAAGCCATTGTTCTTTTCCAAATCAGTTCATATAATTTGGCCCATTCTTTTTCCGGAATGGAAGTCCTGTTCATATAAGTAGGGCGAATCGCTTCGTGGGCTTCCTGTGCTGCTTCGTTTTTATTTTTGTATTTCCGAAACTGGTGGTATTCTTTGCCATACATTTCTTTGACAGTATTTGTAATATCGCCGAGGGCTGTATTACTCAAATTCACACTATCGGTACGCATATATGTGATGTATCCATTCTCGTATAATTTTTGTGCAATCTGCATGGTTCGTGCTACACTGTAACCAATTTTACGGGCCGCTTCCTGTTGCAAAGTAGAAGTGGTAAAAGGTGCTGAAGGACTTCTTTTACCGGGTTTTACCTGTACATCACTGACTTTATAAGTGGCGCCAATACAACTTTCTAAAAAAGTGGCTGCATCATTGGCCGAATTTTGTTTTTTGCCAACGGCTGTAAAACTTACATTTTTCTTTGTGACGTCTTTCGCCGTAAAAATGCCTTCGATTTTAAAAGTGCTAACTGGCGTAAAGGCATTGATTTCTCTTTCTCGTTCCACAATTATTCTGACAGCGACGCTTTGTACCCGTCCGGCACTCAGGTTATTGCGCATACTTATTTTGCGCCAGAGTACAGGACTCAATTCAAAACCCACAATCCGGTCGAGGATTCTTCGGGCTTGTTGCGCCATCACCAGGTTCATATCGAGTTTACGGGGGTTTTCAACGGCTTCTTTGATGGCCGGTTTTGTGATTTCATGAAAAACAATTCGTTTTGTTTTTTTGGGGTCGAGCCCCAGCACTTCACATAAATGCCAGCTAATAGCTTCTCCTTCCCGGTCTTCATCCGTCGCCAGCCAGACCTCATCCGATTTTCCGGCTATTCTTTTTAATTCCGCAACTACTTTTTCTTTATCGGCAGGAATGATATAAGTAGGTTCAAAATTCTTTTCCAAATCAATGCCCATACCGGCTTTTTGCAAATCCCTGATATGGCCAAAACAACTTTTGACCTGGAAATCTTTTCCCAGGATTTTTTCAATTGTTTTTGCTTTTGCCGGACTCTCTACTATCAATAAATTTTTTGCCATAAAGGTGTATCAGTTTTTAATTGCTTTTGCTTTTCAGCCGCCGCAAGTTAGGGCAAGAATAATAAAAAAATTTAGAATCCCGTATTTTAAGGCTGAAATTGTTCCAGACAATCGTTTTCCACAAGTTGTAAAGAAAGAAAATAATAATTTTTGAAATTTTATAAAAATTATTTTTGAAGATTTTTTTTGATAGCAGCTGCAATCTTTTGCGCCCAGCGCAAATAATCTTTGCCCGAAGGGTGCAATCCGTCTGTGGTGAGTAAGCTTTTATCGGTGGCAGCTTCCCGTGTAAGGTTTGTAATATTTATGTATGTAATATTGTATGTCTTGCTAATTTTTAAATTCATGGCATTATAAGCATCAATTGCTTTGGCGATTTGAGATGGATTCCGGTCTTTAGCAAATGGCGTAACACTCCAGTCCGGAATGGAAATTACAATAACGTTCTTGTTTTTTCCACCGGCAAATGCAATGGCTTTTTTCAATAAGTTTTCAAATTCAGGTGCATAATTTTCGACTGTACGTCCCCGGTATTGATTATTGACACCAATTAAAAGAGTTACGATATCGTAATTTGTCGCAATGGGTTCATTGGCATCAGCTTTTTCAATGGCTGCATTTAATTCATCGGTGGTCCAACCGGTTTTGGCAATGATGCGGGGATTTTCAAATGGAATACCTTCGTTTTGCAATAGATGGCAAACCTGGTGTGGAAAATTCTCTTTGGTAGGCACAGATTCCCCAATGGTGTAAGAATCACCTAAAGCCAGATAACTGTATTTTTGAATGGTTGATTGTCCGGTCATGGTTTTTTCATTCGTATGGCAAGCCCATTGGTTGGTCAATAAAATGATAAAGAAAATAAATCGATAGGAAAAATAATATTTTTTCATGATTCAATTTCGCTAATATATTCAATCCATTATAAAGTCGTTTACACTTCATGAAAATTACAATCATCGGTTCGGGTAATGTAGCTACTGTTCTTGGCAGAAAAATGAAAGAAGCCGGCAACAAAATTTTGCAAGTGCATAGCAGAAATAAAGCTACCGGGATGGCTTTGGCTCAGCAATTGGAAGCCGCTTATGTAGTTCAAAAAAAGGAAATCGATGCCACAGCAGATTTGTATGTATTGGCCGTACATGATGATGCGTTACCGGAAGTTGTAAGAGGGTTACATTTTCCACAAAAAATAATAGTACATACAGCAGCGGCAGTCAGCCTCCATGTTTTGCAGCCTGTATCATCTCATTACGGTGTTTTATATCCATTGCAATCCTTGCTTAAGGAAATGAAAATTATACCTGAAATTCCACTTTTTATTGATGGCAATGATGAGAAAACGAAAAAAGAATTATTGGCTTTGGCCAAGTCGCTGGCTTGTGGAAAAGTATCGGAAGCCAATGATGCACAACGGATGCAATTGCATGTGGCTGCTGTTGTTGTCAATAATTTTATCCATCATTTATTAACGCTGACTGCCGATTATTGTACCAAAGAAAATATTGATTTTCGTCTTTTACAACCCTTGTTGGAAGAAACGGTTCAACGAATTCATGCCGGCCATGTACAGGGTTTTCAAACCGGCCCGGCCATTCGGCATGATGAAACTTCTATACGTCATCATTTAGCAGTATTGAAAAATTATCCGCAGTTAAGAAATTTATATGTATTGCTGACGGAAAGCATTCAGCAATTTGACGATTTGAAGAAAAAAGCGGAATAATTATTCCGGTCTCATTTTCCCGAAGCAGTAAATATATTTTGTGGAAACCTGTTACTTTTGCAGCCCGGCTGGAAAGAGAAATATAACAGCCGCAACGAAATTTTATTACATGTACAAAGTAACTTTTAATTTTGAGCAGAAAGACCTGGAACCCATCACATTAGAAAATGTAGAAGCCGGCCAATCGATATTGGAACTGGCCTTGATGAATGATATTGAATTGCACCATAATTGTGGCGGCGTTTGTGCCTGTACCACTTGTCATTTATATGTAGAAAAAGGGATGGATTTTATCGATGAAATTACCGACCGTGAAGAAGATTTTATTGACCGTGCTGTCAATCCGAAATTAAATTCCCGCTTGGGTTGCCAATCGTTATTGAATGAAGGAGAGGGTGAAATTGTAGTCACCATTCCCGACCAAACACAATTTTTAGGAGAATAAAAAATAAGAGCTAATATGAAGACGCATTTTGAGCCGCCGATTAATTGGCCCGATCATGAAGACATTGCACAAAAATTGTATGAACGTTTTGGTGATGAATTCAATGAAGGAAAAATTTACCGTATTCGATTTACCGACCTGCTGGAATGGATTCTCGAAATTCCCGGCTTTGAAGGCACAAGGGCTCAAAGTTCTGAAGGCCACCTCGAAATGATTCAAAGTGCCTGGGTTTATGAGTGGAGAGATAATCAAAAATAAATTGTAATTTTCTGTCAGGGTAAATTTCTTTTATGAAAAACCAAAAACAATTCTCCAAAGTTTCCTGTTTTATTTTAGATGTCGATGGTGTATTGACCGATGGAAATGTTTTGGTACTCGACAATGGCTTGCAAGCAAGAAGAATGAGCATCAAAGATGGTTTTGCTTTGCAAATGGCGATTAAAAAAGGATATAAAATCGTCATTGTATCGGGAGGTAATTCACCACAAGTTGCCGACCGTTTGCAAAAACTCGGCGTTATAGAAATTAATATGTCGGTAGCCGATAAGAAAAAATTTGTTTCAGAATTCAAATTGAAAAACGGGCTTTCCAGAGATCAGTTATTGTACATGGGCGACGATTTACCTGATATTCCTGTCATGTCAATTGTTGGCGTTGCCTGTTGCCCGGCCGATGCTGTGAAAGAAGTAAAAAATGCGGCGGATTATATTGCTAAATACAACGGTGGCGATGCCTGTGTACGTGAAGTCATAGAAAAAGTGCTGAAAGCTAACGATGATTGGGAATTCAGTATTGAACTGACTTCTCAATAAAAATAGCTATTGCTGAATTTATTTTACCTTTCCCCAAATATTTATCCATGAATTTGTTGGCAGCTTTTTTAAAGTTGATTCGATGGCCTAATCTTTTTTTTATTGCACTGACGCAATTGCTTTTTCAGTTTTGTATTTATCATCAACTTTTTCAGGGATTCATTCCTGCCAATGATGATTTTCATTTTTTTCAGTTGATGGCAGCTTCCATTTGTATAGCTGCAGCCGGTTATATCATCAATGATTATTTTGATATCAATATCGACGAAGTCAATAAACCGGAAAAATTAGTCATTGACAAAGTGATTCATCGCCGATGGGCCATTGCTTGGCATTTTTTACTAAGTACTGCAGGCATTGTGCTCACCATCCTGGCTCTTCCGTTTTGGCAAAAATGGTATTTGATAGTGGCCAATATTTTTTGTGTAATCTTACTTTGGTTTTATTCTGCCAAATTCAAAAAAAGCTTATTGACCGGCAACCTGGTAATTTCTTTATTAACCTCCTGGACGATTCTTATCATTTTCTTTTCGAAAAACATGCCTCACCAAGGAGTACTGATGGTAGATGATGCACCGGCAAAATTTTTCCGGCTTGCTATTTTATATGCCGGCTTTGCTTTTATTATTTCTTTAATCAGGGAAGCTCTCAAAGATATGCAGGATATGCCCGGCGATACCCGTTTTGGATGCCGCACTATGCCGATTATCTGGGGAGTGAATGCAACAAAAGTTTATGTTGCTGTTTGGTTATTCGTAATTCTTGCTACGTTGATTATTTTGCAAGTCTATGTCTTGCAGTTTGAATGGTGGCTGATGATTGCTTATTCCATACCATTGATTATTTTTCCTTTATTCATTTTATTAATTCAATTACGGAAAGCTGCATTGCCGCGGGAATTTAAAAAATTAAGTTCCCTGACAAAACTGGTTATGATGACCGGCATTCTTTCCATGGGCTTCTTTTATTATTATTTATGAAAAAAATTATACTGGCATCGGGTTCACCAAGGAGAAAACAATTATTGGAATGGGCAGCCCTTTCTTTTGAAATAGATATTGTGAAAACTGATGAACTATTTCCACCCGGACTTACGACGGATGAAGCGGCTATGTATATTGCAAAAAATAAAGCGTTAGCAGTCCAACAAAAAACAAAAAACGATGAGATAATCATCGCAGCCGATACATTGGTTATCCTCGGTGAAAATATTATTGGCAAGCCGGTACATCGGGAAGAAGCCATCAGTATGTTACTGGCCTTGTCAGGCGAAACGCATCGGGTAACCACAGGTGTAGCCATCCTGCAAGGAGATAAAGAAATTCTATTTGCAGATTCAACGGAAGTGCAATTTCATACTTTATCGGTTAAGGAAATTGAATTTTATGTCGATCAATTCAAACCATTCGACAAAGCCGGGGCTTATGGCATTCAAGAATGGATTGGCGTGGTAGGTATTCAATCTATCAATGGAGATTTTTATAATGTGATGGGCTTGCCGGTTAGCAGGGTATTGCACTATTTGAAAGAAGATTTCGATTCGCCACTTAATTTGTAACTTACTGCTACATTTCATCTTTGATTCATTGAAAAAATTATTGAAACATGACAGAAAAGCTGTTTCAATTTATCTGGCAATTCCAATATTTTTCGAAGTCGGGTTTGACAACCACTTCGGGCGAACCGGTACATATCATCGCACAAGGATTGCTTAACCACAACCAAGGACCCGATTTTTTAAATGCTAAAATTAAAATCGGGAAAACAACTTGGGTGGGCAATGTAGAGTTGCATATAAAAGCATCAGATTGGATGAAACACAGGCACCAGGAAGACCCGAATTTTACCAACGTCATTTTGCATGTGGTATGGGAAGATGACATAAAACAAACCTCGAACAAAAAAATACCGAATATTCCTTTAGTTGTTTTGAAACAAAAAGTTTCAAAAATTTTATTGTCACGGTACCAATCCTTACTGTATTCGACTTCCTTTATACCCTGTGAAAAAAATATTCATACGGTGAATCAATTAACATGGAAAAGCTGGAAAGACAGATTATTGGCAGAAAGACTGGCCAGGAAATCTTATGGCGTAGAAGCCTATCTCGAAGAAAATAAATTTCACTGGGAAGAAACATTTTGGTGGCTGCTAGCCAGAAATTTCGGTATCAAAGTCAATGCAGAAAGTTTTGAAGCCATAGCCCGGACTTTACCGGTGAATATATTGGCAAAACATAAATCACAAATACACCAACTCGAGGCGTTGCTTTTCGGTCAGGCAGGACTGTTAGCATCATCCTTTACAGAAGCCTACCCAAAACTTTTACAAAAAGAATATCGTTTCTTACAAAAGAAATATGGCTTAGCGCAAATCAATGCTCCAGTATTTTTTCTGCGGATGCGGCCGGGCAATTTTCCTACTATCCGCCTGGCACAATTGGCCATGCTCATTCATCAATCCAATCATTTATTTTCAAAAATAAAAGACACCTCTTCAGTGAAGGAGGTGGCCGATTCCCTGTCAGTAACAGCCAATGATTATTGGCATGAGCATTATAAGTTTGATGAAAAATCCATTTTCAAGCATAAAAAATTGGGAAAGGCAACGATAGAAAATATTATTATCAATACGGTTTGTCCCATCGTTTTTGCCTACGGCCAATACCACCAGGAAGAAAAATATAAAAACAAAGCCTTGCGTTGGTTAGAAGAATTGGCGCCCGAAAAAAATAATATTACCCGGCATTTTGAACAACTCGGTATTGCCAATGCTTCCGCATTTGATTCACAAGCATTGATAGAATTAAAAAACGAATACTGTAAAGTCAAAAGATGTTTGTCCTGTAGCATCGGTAATGCTATTCTGGGCAAATAATCAGGCCCAATCATTCCAATCTATCACCACTTCAATAGCGGGATTTATACTCATCATAACCGGACAATGTGTGGCCGTATTTTTCAAAATGATTTTTGTTTTTTCGTCCACCTTTTTGAGTGCTTCGGGGAAATGAAATGTTAAATCTACACGGCTGACTCTTCTCGGGTCGGCAGCCATTGTTTTCAAAACATCAATTTTCATGTCGTTCAGGTCGAAATGCATACTGCGGGCTTTGATACCCATGACGGTCAACATACAAGTTGCAATGCTGGTTGCCAATAAATCTGTAGGAGAAAATCGTTCGCCTTTTCCATTATTGTCAACCGGTGCATCGGTTTCTATGGCAGAGCCACTACGCAAATGTGTACATGTAGTACGCAGGGCTTCATTATACGTAACTGAGGAAGTCATTATCAATAATTTGCCTAAATTTACGTTATAAAATGCAGAGCAAAGAAATCCTGCATAGAATAGATAAAAGTCGCCGGATCAATAGGGCCGGCCATCGACTTCAACCGGGTTGATGCAGCAATTATGAATTGGATGGTATCTTATTGATAAAAAAATATTACTACGTGAAGAAATTAAGTATTTGTTTGCTCCTCATCGCTTCTGTATTATCTGTTGCTGCGCAAAAGGATAAAGAAAAAAAATCTAAAAACGAGAAGAAAGAAGCCCGGCGTGAACGTATCAATACCTTGATAAAACAAGCCGAAGAAGGCGTTCTGATTTATCACCGGCAAAGCATTTTTGGTGCACAAGCCCGTACCAATGGCTATGGTGGTTTTTATGAATTGGGAATTTTAAAAACCAACCGGAAAACAAATATTTACCGGTTAGACATTACTGAAATTAAAAACCAGAAAGAAGAAAAACTTTCCGGTAGTGGCAATAATCTTTTTGGCAATCCTTTTATCTTCGGAAAGATCAATAATTTTTACCAGGCCACAATTGGTTTTGGGCAACAACGTATTCTCGGACAGAAAGGCAATAAAAACGGGGTAGCCGTCTCCGTTATTTATACCGGTGGTTTGGCATTGGGTTTACTCAAGCCTTATTACATTGATGTCGTTGACCCCGGAAATGATGAAATGAAAACCATTAAATACTCACAACAGGATAGTGCATTATTTGTGGGACCGACAATCATTGGCGGCGGTGGATTTGGCAAAGGCTGGAATGAATTGAAAGTAAAACCCGGCGCATTTGTCAAAACAGCATTACGATTTGATTATGGCCGTTTCAATGAAGTGGTTTCCGGATTGGAAGTCGGTATCAGTGTTGATTTTTACGGCTCAAAAATTCCGATAATGATTGCGCAAAAAGAAAAGAATTTATTTTTTCAAGGCTACATCGCTTTGCTTTTTGGACGACGTAAGTAATGAGCTTAATTTTGTACCATGAATGAAATTCCTGCAGCTGCTGTTGATAACACCAGGGTGAAAAAACCTAACTGGCTTCGTGTAAAACTTCCCATTGGCGAAAACTATAAACATGTACGCAGTTTAGTTGATCAGCATAAATTACATACCATTTGCGAAAGCGGCAATTGCCCGAATATGGGTGAATGTTGGGGTGCCGGTACAGCTACTTTTATGATACTTGGAAATGTATGCACCAGGAGTTGTGGATTTTGTTCCGTGGCAACAGGAAAACCCGAAGCAGTGGATTGGGATGAACCACAAAGGGTAGCCGAAGCCATTCATTTGATGAAAGTAAAGCATGCCGTAATAACATCAGTGGACAGGGATGAATTGCCGGATGGCGGTTCTATCATTTGGAGCAATACTATCAAAGCTGTGAAAGCCCTGAATCCTACTACAACTTTGGAAACACTTATTCCGGATTTTAAAGGAAAGAAAGAAGATATTCAAAGAGTAGTAGAGGCAGCCCCCGAAGTTGTGAGCCATAATATTGAAACGACTGAAAAACTGACCAAACAAGTCCGCATCCAGGCGAAATATTGGCGAAGCATGGAAGTCATCAGGACATTGAAAGAAAAAGGGATGCGCACCAAAAGTGGTATCATGCTCGGGTTGGGTGAAGAAAAAAAAGATGTGATTCAAACATTGAAGGATTTACAAGCCAATGGTTGTGACGTCGTAACCATTGGGCAATATTTACAACCCACAAAAAAACACCTGGCTGTTCAACGTTTTGTTCATCCCAATGAGTTTGCCGAATATCGTGAAATAGGGTATGAGCTCGGACTCGATTATGTAGAAAGCGGCCCCTTGGTGCGTTCTTCCTATCATAGTGAAAGGCATGTAGTGGCAGGATTGGGCAGAAAAGAATGGTTGCAAAACCAACAACAGCTTGCTTCCTGAGTAGGATAAATTACAAAAATGATTGATTCAAAAATAGGTAAAGGACAAGTTTTGGTATTGTTCTGTTTTTGCTATTCAACAGTGTCTGCTCAATTGAAATGGAAAAATGTAGATGCGGTTTATCAACCTTTACCTTCTTCCATTCATGTGTTTACTACTCATGATTCTTTAGATGGGAAACCCAATATTGCTTACTACGTCATTGCCGATTTGAAAGATAAAAATCTTGCATTTACAGTGGATACAACTTTTCAACGGCGCATGACTCCTTCAAAATATTTTAAAAAGAATAATAACCCTTATGTGGTTGTCAATACTACGTTTTTTTCTTTTGCTACCAATCAGAACCTGAACATGGTTATCAAAGATGGAAAATTAGTAAGCTATAATATTCAATCGATTCAAAGTAAGTCTGATTCCACTTTGTTTTATCATCCTTTTGGCAGCGCCATTGGAATTTCTTCAACCGGCGATGCAGACATTGCTTGGGTTTATACCGACACCTCCATAGCAAATGCTTATGCTACGCAAACACCTAAAAAAACTTTGACAAATCATAACCGGCAGTTAAGTTTACCGACTGCAATGCAGTATTTTTTTGGGACAAAGAATAGAACTTATGAAGAGCAATTGAACACTTCGCGGTGGAACCAGGAGACAGCCGTAGGTGGTGGACCGGTTTTACTGCAGGATGGAGCCATAAAAATTACCAATAATGAAGAGATGAAATTTACCGGTAATGGATTGACAATGAAACACCCGAGAACAGCAATGGGCTATACTAAAGATCATCATTTAATTATTTTGGTGATTGAAGGCAGAAATAAAGGTAAAGCAGAAGGAGCCAGCCTGTTACAAGAAGCACAAATACTGAAAGATCTTGGTTGTATTGAAGCTTTAAACCTCGATGGCGGTGGCAGTTCCTGTATGTTGGTCAATGGGAAAGAAACCATTCAGGTATCTGATATTTTTGGCCAACGGCCGGTGCCTTGTGTATTTATAATTCAAAAAAAATAAATGTTGACTTAAAAAAAATTGACAGCAAAATCATTCTTTACAATTGAAACATAAAAAAACTGCAACAGTTTGCGTTGCAGTTTTTATTTTATTCAGAATTTTTTAGTTTCTTTTTCGTTTTAATACTCTTCCTAACGGGCCTTTTTTACCAAGGTCAACTAAGATAGGTGCCGCTACAAAAATGGAAGAATATGTACCGGTTATTACACCAATCAACATAGCAAAGGCGAATCCTTTTGTAACCTGTCCACCCACAAGGAACAGAATCAGGATAGTGAGGAATACCGTCAATGATGTCATGATGGTACGACTCAAAGTTTCATTTATCGCCCGGTTGATGACTTCACTTCTTGGCGCATTGGGCATAAGACGGGTATCTTCCCGAATTCTGTCGAATACAATCACCGTATCGTTCATTGAGAAACCGATGACTGTTAGAATCGCCGCAATAAAATGCTGGTCAATTTCCAAGGGGAAAGGAACTATATTCCTGGCGAATGAAAATACCGCTAAGGTTACCAAAACGTCGTGCAATAAAGCGACGATTGTACCGAGTGAATATCTCCAGTCGCGGAAACGAATAAAGATATACAGGAAGATGGCCAGGATGGCAAATAATGTGGCTTTTACCGCACCGGCTTTCAAATCATCGGAGATGGTAGGCAAAACTGTTTTCGACCCCATTTTACCGGTTTGATTTTCACCCGAACGGAATTTTTCAAAAGTCATTGTAGAAGCAAAATAAGGTTTCAAACCATCGAATAGTTTATGCTCGACTATAGAATCTACATCCGACCTTGTATCTTTTATTAAATAAGCTGTAGTAATATCCAATGTTGCATTATCACCAATTGTTTTAATGACCGGATTGTCGCCATCAAATGTGGCTGTCAAATCTTTTCGCACATTTTCTACATTCACGGCTTTCGGAAATTGTATTGTATAACTACGGCCACCGTTAAATTCTACACCCTGATCATATCCATTGAAATAAGAAGCAATACCCAAGGCCAATACAATCATTGAAATGACGTAAGTATATTTTCTGTATTCAATAAATTTAAACTTGGCGTGTTTAAATATTTTTTTAGATACTCCTGTAAAATATTTTAAATGATGGTTTTTATTGGTAAACCAATCTGTTACCCAGCGGCTGACTAAAATGCCACAGAATAAAGAAAGCAATAAACCGATTATTTGCGTGGTGGCAAATCCTTTCACCGGCCCTAAACCAAATGAAAATAAAATAAAGGCCGTTAATAAAGTTGTTACATGCGCATCCAATACTGGCGGTAAGGAACGTTTATATCCTTCATTAATCGCCGGAATATATCCTTTGCCTCTCGATAGTTCTTCTTTGATACGTTCGTAAATAATTACGTTCGTATCCACGGCCATACCAATTGTCAATACAAGGCCCGCAATACCGGGTGCGGTTAATGTGGCTCCCAAACCGGCTAATACACCTACGGTAAATAATAAGTTCAGGATTAAAGCAATATTGGCAATCCATCCGCTGGTGTTATAATATACCAACATCAGCAGGAAGATGACGACAAAAGAAATCAGGAAGGCCATAGAGCCGCCACGAATAGCTTCTTTACCAAGTGTAGGACCCACTTGTTGTTCTTGTACAATTTTTGCCGGTGCCGGTAGCTTACCAATATTTAAAATATTGGCCAGATCTTGTGCTTCCTGTTGCGAATAATTTCCGGTAATGGTAGAAGTTCCATTCGGAATCGGGTTGATAACTGTAGGAGCTGAATACACAATATTGTCCAACACAATTGCAATAGGCCGGTTATCAGCTTGTGAATTGGGATCGCCGGCTGCTTCAGTGGTCATTCTTTTCCAAATTGCCGCACCGAAATTTTTCATGTCCATCCGGATTTCTACTTTACCATATTGGTCGAAATCCTGCGACGCTTTGGAAATGGCATCACCTTCCAATTTGGCGGTGGTTCTGCCATAGGTTTTTAAAGCATATAATGGAACAGCTTTAGCATCTCTTCCTTTTTTATCTTTTTCGGGAATGCCGTAAGCAAAAACAGCATCGCCGGGGAAATTGGCTTTGAATTCATTTAGAAATTTACGGAATACAACAGTGTCTTTAATATCTACTTCACCAATGGCTGCGGGATAATAGATTTCTCCGTTTTCTCTTCTAGTCGGTTGGTAGAAACGAATGTATTTATCAATCGTATTTTTTGAAGCTGCATTATCAAGTCCTGCAGTGCTATTACTCGTATCGGAAGCATTGTCAGTACTCAATTCGTCGGCCAGCGATTTAATGCCACTGGTATCTTTTTGTTTTGCTACGGCTTTGGTGGTATCCGTTTTTGCCGTGCTATCTTTTTTGGTAGTTGAATCTTTTACACCGCCGTATTTTGCATTGAACTGCGAAATGAAATTCTGCCAGGAAGTTCCGTAATTATTATCCTGTAAAGTATATAATTCCCAGAATTGTAAATTGGCAGTACTCTGTAAATAATTCCGGACTCTTTCCCTGTCTTTGATACCGGGCAATTCCACAGTGATTGTTCCTTTCGATTTATCGGGATTGATGCTGGGTTGTGCTACGCCAAACTGGTCAATACGGGTTCTGATAATTTTATACGTTCTGTCAAAAGCGTCATTGGCACTGTTGCGAATATAACTTTCTACTTTACTGTCAGATGATTTTATATCAATTTCCCCATTGCTGGCAGCAGCGAATAAAGTGGCCAATGGCCTATCTTTTTCTAATTTTCGGTATTCTTCAATAAACAGGGAAATAAAATCTTTACCACTATTGGCTTTTCTTTTATCAGCATTGGTAATAGCCAACGCAAAATTGGCATCTTTCGTATTATTGGCCAGTGAACGGAGCAAACCTGTCATTTCTACTTCCAGTGTTACGTTCATACCACCTTGCAGGTCGAGACCAAGATTCAACTCTTCTTCTTTGGCTTTTTGAAAACTTACAGCCCCGTTGATGCCATAAGTAATGGTTTCATCTTTTGTACTGTCAAGTAATCTTTTCAGCTTAGCCTGATAGACTTTATCTAAAGTTTCCTGGTATATCTGTTGTGAATCTTTATCACCCGGATATTTTTGAATTGCCGTTTCGTAATTTTTCTTGACATACGTTTTCGCAATCTTCTCCATTTTCTTTTCATGCCTTTTTACAAGCCATGTAAAGGATAATTGGTAAAGCGAATAAATGATCAGAAGTACGGTAAAAAAGCGAACCAAACCTTTCAGTTGCATACGTTGATTGATTTACATTTTCATGTCCTTTCAAACCTGCTTTGAATGAAAAGGACTTTCCTTTAATTTTTAAGATAATCCGACCAAACCGGACTTTTCAAACATGATTCAAAAACCGTTTTTGGTATGGGCGGGCAAAGATAACAGTTTCAATTTACATTTACTGAACAAAAAATAGCCCTTTTCCGACTGATTTCTACAATCTTATCATCATTTTGAAAGAGCATTTCTATCGGAAATAAAATCGTAAAAACCATTTCAAAAAAAACAGTTGCTTTTGTCACTTCACTTAAGCTGAAATTGACTAATCATTGAGCGGTAGTATCAATATGCATTTTGTAGAGAGAAATGGAAAAGTTCAATTTGCCTTTTAATAAAATATTCATATACAGTGACTTAATTTGTATTATTTTCATTTTACATGAATTGAATTTTACTGATTCACACCCATAACAATAATTGCTTACCTCCTAATTTTCAATTACTTATTTTTGCGCCAATTAGTCAAAAAATAACAATTTCGATATGGAAGCAACCCCGATTAAATTAGCCCAACTATTAGACCGATTTGAGGAACCGGAAACTTTGAAAATGGCTAAAATGGGTCGTGAATTGAAAGCCCAAGGCGCCGATATCATTGACCTTAGTTTGGGCGAACCGGATTTTGATACACCACAACATATCAAAGAAGCTGCCATCAAAGCCATCAATGATAATTGGAGCCATTATCCGCCGGTGGCCGGTTTTCCGGATTTGCGGGCTGCTGTTTGTACCAAATTGCAAAGAGATAATCAATTGTCTTATCAACCGGAAAATATTGTCATTTCTACCGGTGCCAAGCAAAGCCTTGCCAATGCTATCATGTCGCTTGTCAATGAAGGTGATGAAGTGCTGATACCAACGCCGTATTGGGTTACGTATAGTGAATTAGTAAAAATTTCGGGCGGAAAAGTTGTAGCAATAAAAACTACAGCCACACAACAATTTAAAATTACACCGGAACAATTAGCAAAAGCCATCACCGAAAAAACTAAAATTTTTCTTTTTTCATCACCTTGCAATCCGAGTGGTGCAGTGTATAGTTACGAAGAGTTGGAAGCACTGGTTGCCGTCTTTGAAAAAAATCCACAGGTTTTTATTATTGCTGATGAAATATATGAATACATCAATTATGTTGGCCGACATGAAAGTATCGCACAGTTTGCAAGCATAAAAGACCGGGTCATTTTGATTAACGGATTGAGTAAAGGGTTTGCCATGACCGGTTGGCGATTAGGTTATATGGCCGCAGATGCAGCTATTGCAAAAGCTTGTGAAAAAATTCAAGGGCAATTTACCAGCGGAGCCAATGCCATGACACAGAAAGCAGCCGTTACCGCACTGACCGGCAATCTGCAACCTACGAAAGACATGACCAAATCTTTTCTCGAAAGAAAAAATAGAGTCATGGAGTTGATGGCTGACATTCCGGGTATAACCTGCCCCGAGCCGGAAGGTGCATTTTATATTTTTCCAGATATGCATTTTTATTTTGGCAAAAAAAAGGGAGACCATATTATCAACAATGCATCGGATTTATGTATGTACCTCTTGCACGAAGCTCATGTTTCTTCGGTTATGGGCGATGCCTTCGGCGAACCTTCCTGTGTTCGTTTTTCATTTGCCAATAATATAGAAAAAATTGAAGAAGGGTGGAAGCGTATCAAAAAAGCCTTAGCTCAATTACAATAATCACTGTTACAATTGCAAAAGTTTTTCGTGAATGGCTAAGACCTGTGGCACCACCAGCGATTCTTCATCATTGGTGATAATAAAATTGCAGCGTTTCATTTTTGCTGCTTCATCCATTTGTTGGGCATTTCTTTTTTGCACTTCCCGCATCGAAACTTTATCTCTCTGTATTACTCTTTCCATACGCAAAGCCAATGGAGCTTGTACACCAATTACGTAATCCAGGTATTGCTCGATTCCGGCTTCAAAAATTAAAGCGGCTTCTTTGATGGCATAAGGAGCTTGTTGTTGTAGCATCCACTGCATAGCATCATCTATAACGACGGGATGCGTTAATGCATTTAATAAACTGAGTTTTTCTGTATCATTGAAAACAATGTCGGCCAGGTATTTGGTATCTAACTTATCATTTTTAAAACTGGCTTCGCCAAAATTTTTTCGAATCGCTTCTTTCAAACCGGCGTTTGTTTGCATCAGTCTTTTTGTAGCTGCATCGGCGTAATAGACCGGAATGCCGAGTGTTTCGAACACTTTGGCAACGGTCGTTTTTCCACTTCCGATTCCACCGGTTAATCCGATTTTAAGCATGATAACGATTGCAAAGCATTTATTTCTTATCCGATGCCGGTTTATTTAAAGCATTGGTCATTTCCATACTAATGGCACTTTTTTCAACCTTCAAATAACTGCCGGGGCTGACTTCAATATTTAACGTACCATCTTCATTGGCTTTATTAATAGTGCCATGAATACCGGCGATGGTTACAATTTTATCGCCTTTACCAAGGTCCTCAATAAACTTTTTCTGGTTCTTTTGCCTTTTGGCCTGCGGCCGGATAAAGAACATCCAGAAAACTAAAATCATTAAGCCCAAAAAAACAAGCTGGATAGTGCCGCCTCCGCCGGAAGAACCTCCTTTGCCATCGCTGGCACCGGGCGGTACACAGGAAGACAAAAAAATCAAAAAACTAAAGGCTGATAAATACGTTAAGCGAAATTTCATATATGTGTTATTAGTGTTAAACGAATTGAATTATAATTTTTCTTTTACGGTTACAGAAAATTCAAGATTATGTATTCTCGACGGTTTCGTATTGGCATCTACGGTGATGTGTTTACGGTTTTCACCAATTCTTCCTTTACTATCGAATGTGGCTTTGATTACGCCTTCTTCTCCGGGAGCAAACGGTTGCTGCGGTTTTTCGGGTACAGTGCATCCGCAACTCGGCGTTACATCTGCAATGACCAAAGGTTTGTTGCCAATATTTTTAAATCGGTACGACACTTGCACCTGTGCTCCATCAGTCACATTTCCTAAATCCATATAAGTAGAATCGAGCCATTTCAATTCTGTGTAATTGGCCGTATCGGCCATCAGTTTAGCTCTTTCTGATTGTAAACTGCTGTCTGCTGCATTATTATTAACGGCTTTTTTATCTGTATCCCGGCAAGCCAAAAAAGCAGTTGTCAAAAGTAAAAATAAGACCCAATTTTTCATGATTCATTTTTTGAATAGGCAAAGGTAAAACTATGTTTACGGACAACAAAAATCAAAATTAATGGCTGCCCGGTTTAATTCTTTTTATATGCAATTTTTTTCATTTTCCCTTCCTGCACCAATTCCTTATGTATATTATCTAAAATACCATTGACGAATTGCCCGCTTTGTTGTGTACTGTAATCTTTGGCAATATCAATATATTCATTGATGGTTACTTTGGGTGGGATGGTTTCGAAAAATAAAAATTCGGCCAATCCCATTTCCATCATAATCATATCCAGCACCGCAATCCGGTCGGGGTCCCAGTTTTTTAATTTGGGTATAATTTGTTCCTGCAATGTTTTTTCTTTGGCCAATACGGTTTGTAATAAAGTGTTGGCAAATTCTTCTTTATCTTTTGTAAGTAAATGATCAAACTGAATAGAACCGGGTTTGTGTAAATAAGCCATCATTAATTGTATCAACATATCAGCATCATCATCCCAATTGGAAAAATTATCTTCAATATGCGAAATGAAAAGTTCGTTATCTAAAATCAAATCGTTCAATATATATGTTATGATGCCGAGTTCTTCTTTTGGCTGTCTGCTCTCGGTCGCAATATAATTTTTATAGGTATCAGTGTTTTTTAACTGGCCGTAAATTTTTTTGACTAATTCTTTGTCAATGATGAGTTCGGGTTTACTGTCTTTGTACTGTTTGGCTAAAGCTTCATCTTGTTGCAGTTTCAATAAAATCAAATTGCCGGCAATTTTGGTATTGGTGTTGAGGTCTTCTGCCGTTGGCAAATGTTTGGCTGCTTTTTGACGGGCATCGGTGGCGGCATAGCGTACTACTTCGGCCAGGAAATAAAGGAGATAAACCAGTAAAATTTTCGATTGTTCGAAATGTTCATGTAAACGCTTTTGAGCTTTGTCTTTTTTTTGTTCTTCGTCAAGGGTGAGGGAAGTGTAAATCGTTTGCATCACTTTCACTCGTATATTTCTTCTGCTGATCATTTTTAAGAACTGTTTGAGGTGGCAAATGTAATGTAAATTCCTGTTTTTGGGGAACTAAAAAAAGTCGGCCATCAGCCGACTTTTTAATCTTCATAATTTTGAATTTATTGCTTAACGAAACGGATGGTTTTTCTTTCACCGGATTCCGCCACCACAACAATTGTATAAACGCCTTGTGCCAAATGTTCTGTATTAATTTGTTCACTAATGAAACCGGACTGTGCAGCTATATTTTTCTGATACAATCGAGTGCCTTTTGCATCTATAATATATAATTGCAATAATTGCTTTTTGGCAAGACTAATATTTAATGTAGCCAAATTATG
>JAGQWM010000022.1 GCA_020437365.1 Chitinophagaceae bacterium
CCAACTCATTCTATTTCCCTGGACCTGGCTTCGCCTAAAAATAATGGAAAAGGAATGTATGTAACCAATGTCAGCAACGGCCTTAAAATATTAACTGCTTTGCACGACAATGATATTTATACAATTACACTCGATAAAACTTTGCAGGAAAATGATACGGCCAGCATCGTCATTGACTACCATGGTATTCCTTCCGATGGATTAATCATTTCCAAAAACAAATATGGCCATCGAACTTTTTTTGCCGACAACTGGCCCAACCGCGGACACAACTGGTTGCCTTGTCATGATGATCCGGCCGATAAAGCTACCGTTGATTTTATCGTTACTGCACCGCAACATTATCAAGTAGTTGCCAACGGCATTCAAGTAGAAGAAACAAACCTGTCCGGTGATATGAAAAAAACACATTGGAAAGAAGACGTTCCCATTTCTACCAAAGTCATGGTGATAGGCGCAGCAGATTTTGCCGTGAACCTTTCGGGTGCAGTCGGCGATTGTATTCCGGTATATAGTTGGGTATATCCCGAAGACCGTGATAATGGTTTTTATGATTATGCACTGGCGGCAAAAATTCTACCTTGGTATATTCAAACTGTCGGGCCGTATGCATATAAAAAACTGGCCAATGTACAATCCAAAACAATTTTCGGCGGATTAGAAAATGCCAATACTATTTTTTACACCGAAAATTCCATCGATGGAAGAAGAACATCTGAATCATTACTGGCGCATGAAATTGCACACCAGTGGTTTGGCAATTATGCTACCGAAAAATCGTTTGCCCATCTTTGGCTGAGCGAAGGGTTTGCCACTTATATGACCATCCTTTATTTAAAACATCAATACGGAAAAGATACGGCCATTGCCATGCTGAAAAAAGACAGAACACAAGCCATTGCCTTCGGCCATCGTAAACAATTGCCTGTCGTAAACGAAACAAAAAATTATATGCAATTGCTCAATGCCAACAGTTATCAAAAAGGCGGTTGGGTTTTACACATGCTGCAATGCGATTTGGGCGATTCCGTTTTTTTCGAAAGTATTCGTAAATATTATGCAACGTATGGTGGCAAAACAGCCGGCACCCGTGATTTACAAAAAGTTTTTGAAGATATTTCAGGAAAAAATTTGCAACAGTTTTTCGACCAATGGTTGTACAATCCGGTGAACCCGAAATTATCCATTAACTGGCGTTATGACAGCAAATCAAAAAAAATCAACTTCGATATCAAACAACTCCAGGACGGCGATGCATTTTCATTGCCATTGGAAATAGCACTCATTTGCAAAGATGGCAGTACGGTACTCTCCCATTTCCAATTGTCGAAGAAAGAAGAAACAATCCAAATAACATCTGAACAAAAACCCGATAATATTACACTTGATCCCAACACAAAATTGTTATTCGAAGGAAGTATTCGTGAAATAAAATAATTCAGTTTTTATTTTTACCTTCAAGACATGCTTGTAAAAACTTTCGGCAGTGCAGTCTTCGGCGTGGAAGCGCTAACCATAACGATTGAAGTCAATTGGTTAACTACAGGCAAAGACCCGATGATTGTAGGCTTGCCCGATAATGCGGTGAAAGAAAGTCTCCACCGTATTGAAAGTACATTTAAAAATAACGGGTATAAAATTCCTCGTACTAAAATTGTGGTGAACCTGGCTCCCGCCGATATAAAAAAAAGTGGCACCGCTTTCGACCTACCGATTGCATTGGGCATTTTAGCCGCGTCGGAACAAATACAAAATCCACAGGCTATCAGCAATTATGTCATTATGGGTGAACTTTCACTCGATGGCGAAATCCGCCCCATCAAAGGTGCATTGCCTATTGCCATACAAGCCAGGAAAGAAAATTTTAAAGGCCTCATTGTACCAGAAAAAAATGAAAAAGAAGCTGGCATTGTCAACCAGTTAAATGTTTTTGGTGTTAACCACATCAAACAAGTCATTGCTTTTTTTGAAGACAATGAAACCGGTTTATCACCCATTAAAATAAATACAAGAGAAGAATTTGCTTATGCGCAAAGTGATTTCGATATAGATTTTCTGGACGTAAAAGGACAGGAAAATATAAAAAGAGCATTGGAAATAGCTGCTGCCGGCGGACATAATGCCATATTAATAGGACCGCCCGGTGCCGGCAAAACAATGTTGGCAAAAAGACTACCAACCATTTTACCACCGCTTACTTTGCAGGAAGCTTTAGAGACAACAAAAATTCATTCCGTAGCCGGTAAATTGGCGGATAATGCTACATTGATTTCACAACGGCCATTTCGCTCACCACATCATACCATTAGCGATGTGGCATTGGTAGGTGGTGGCGGCCATCCGCAACCTGGTGAAATTTCATTGGCACATAATGGCGTTTTATTTCTTGATGAATTGCCCGAATTCAAACGAACGGTATTGGAAGTAATGCGCCAACCGATGGAAGAAAGAAGAGTCACCATTTCCCGGGCAAAGATTGCCGTAGATTTTCCGGCTTCTTTTATGTTGATGGCCAGCATGAATCCATGTCCTTGTGGTTTTTTTAATCATCCCGAAAGAGATTGCACTTGCCCGCCCGGCGCTGTTCAAAAATATTTGAATAAAATTTCGGGGCCCTTGTTAGACCGTATTGATTTGCATGTGGAAGTAACGCCGGTTCCTTTCAGCGAATTATCCTCCATCAAACCGCAGGAAAACTCTGCAGCCATTCGGGAACGAGTGATAGCAGCAAGAGAAAAACAAGCTGAACGGTATAAAAACTATGAAGGCATTTATTGCAATGCACAAATGAGCAGCAAGCTGCTGAAAGAAATTTGTGTCATCGATAAAGTAGGTGCCAATTTGTTGAAAACAGCCATGGAAAAACTAAACCTCTCTGCCCGGGCTTACGACCGTATTTTAAAAGTATCGAGAACCATTGCCGATTTGGATAATGCCGATGCTATAAAACCAGAACACCTGGCAGAAGCCATTCAATACAGAAGCCTTGACAGGGAAGGCTGGACAGGATAAAAACGAACACTATAAACATACCTTGCATAAGATTGAACTGATATATTGTCATTTTTTCCGAAAATTGTATAATGTTTGGTATCTATCCGGGATTCAATTTTGAAAAACAATACACTAACAAATAATTCATGAAAATACTGCTCAGGTATCTGAAACCGCATAAATGGCTCGTCGTGCTGGTGTTGCTTTTATCAGCAATGAATATTAGTTTTTCGCTGATCGATCCCATCATCTTCGGCCGCCTGATAGATTTGGGTTATAAATACCATGACAATAGTGCAGCCTATCAACCTTTCTGGTGGGAGTTTGCCCGGCCTTTATTTACTTTGCTCGGCGCTTCCATCGGTGTGGCTATGGTCAGCCGTATTGCCAAGGCATTCCAGGATTATTTTTTAAACGTTGTAACGCAAAAATTCGGCGCCAATATTTTTACCGAAGGATTGCATCATTCCATGGGATTGCCTTACCAGGAATTTGAAGACCAGCGTAGCGGCGAAACCCTGGGTATTTTGCAAAAAGTAAGATTGGATACCGAAAAATTTATTTCGGCATTTGTCAATTTTCTTTTTCCTGTAATTGTCGGTATTATATTCGTGGCCATTTTTGCTTACCGGATTCATCCCATGTTGCCGTTAATTTATTTCGGTGGCATTTTCTTACTTACCATTATTTCCAATTATTTAAGTAAAAAAATAAAAACGATACAAAAAGTAATTGTATCGGAAACCACATCACTGGCCGGTTCCACTACAGAATCATTGCGCAATATTGAACTGGTAAAAAGCCTCGGGCTTACCAAGCAGGAAGTGAACCGGTTGAATAAAAACACATTTAAAATTCTGAAACTCGAATTGAAAAAAGTAAAACGTATTCGCAGTATCAGTTTTATACAAGGCACATTTGTCAATACATTGCGGCAGGTGATTCTTTTCTTTTTGATGTGGATGATTTTCAGAAATGAAATGCAACCCTGGCAATTGGCCACCATGCAAATATTTTCATTTTTTGTTTTTGGCCCTTTACAGGAAATCGGCAATATCATTCTCAGCTACCGCGAAGCACAGGCTTCTTTGGAAAATTTCGACAACCTGATGAAGAAGGAACCCGAATCACAATCGGCCCACCCGAAACACCTGGGCAAAATAGAAACACTGGCTTTCGATAAAGTGGGATTCAAACATGCAACCGCCACACAACATGCCATCAATGAAATAAGTTTTAAAGTGAACACCGGCGAAACCGTAGCTTTTGTAGGACCTTCCGGTTCCGGGAAAACAACTTTGATGAAATTGCTCGTGGGTTTGTACCGGCCACAACGAGGTAAAATATTTTATAACGGAATGGATGAAGGCAGTATTGATTTTGAAGACTTGCGCAACCAGATTGGATTCGTAACACAGGACACACAATTATTTTCGGGCACTATTCGTGAAAACCTGACTTTTGTAAAACCCGATGCGGATGATGCTGCCGTACAGGAAGTATTGCAAAAAGCAGCCTGTACCAGCCTACTGGAAAGAGCCGAAAAAGGCCTGGATACTATGATTGGCGAAGGCGGCTTAAAACTTTCCGGCGGCGAAAAGCAACGGCTTTCTATAGCAAGAGCCCTGATACGCAAGCCGCAGTTATTATTATTTGACGAAGCTACCTCGGCACTCGATTCCATTACCGAAGAAGCCATTACCGATACCATTCGTGAAATATCGGGCAATGGCAAACAAATTACCATTTTGATTGCACACCGGCTTTCTACCATTATGCATGCCGACCGGATTTATGTATTGGAAAAAGGCGATATAGTAGAAACCGGCAACCACGAAAAACTTTTGGAAGAAAAAGGATTATATTATGCCATGTGGCGGCAGCAAATCGGCGAAAGAAAATCTAAAATATACGTAGCATAAACTATGAGCATCTTATCATTTCTCGGTTTTGGAAAAAACACCGTACAAAAAGCATTGGAAAACGGTGCTGTTATTATTGACGTAAGAACGGTCAATGAATACGACCGCGGAAGAATCCCGGAATCGCTGAACATACCTGTTAATTTGATTGACACCAATATTGAAAGAATAAAAGGAATGGAGCGGCCGGTTGTTTGCTGCTGCGAATCCGGTATGCGAAGCGGCAAGGCCGTACGTATCTTAAAAAGCCACGGCATAAAAGACGTACACAATGGCGGCAACTGGATGAAGGTGTTGAAAATGGTGAATAATTTGTAAGAGGAAAATAAAAAATAAATTTACTCGTCAAAAGGGCTCTTTATATTTTGTAGCATAGGCGAGGTAACTTGTGTATAGAGCATTGTTGTTTTAATGGAATTATGTCCTAATAATTTTTGAATGATTCTTATGTCAGTTCCTTTTTCCAATAAATGAGTAGCATAGCTGTGGCGTAATGAATGTGCTGAAAATTCTTTTTTTATATTGGCTCGTTTTGCTGCTGCTTTCAAAAATTTATTAAAGCTGGAAGTACTGTATTTACCTCTCTTTTGTCCTTCAAATAAATAAATTTTAGGCGAATATTCCTTATAATAAGCCCTTAACATGAGTAACAATTTTTCAGAAAGAGGAACTATCCGATCTTTCCTGCCTTTGGCTTGTTTAACATGAATAATCATTCTTTTCGAGTCAATATCTAAAATTTTCATATTTATCATTTCGCCCACTCTAAGACCTGCACTATAGACCAAAGCTATCATCGATTTATGTTTACTATTTTTAGCAGCATAGATGAGAGAATTTACATCCTGAAGGGAAAGAATAACGGGCAATGTTTTGCTATTTCTTTTTGGAACTAATAATTCAAGATGAATATTTTTGTTATAAATTTCTTTATAGTACAATTTTAATCCCAGTGCAATTTGCTTTTGGTAAGCAATAGAAATATTCTTCGAATGAATTAATTCGTAAAAATATTGATGTAGTTGATCTTCCGAAACATCATGTAAAGGTTTTTGAAAATAGCTCCGGGCTAGTTTTACTACAGATTCATATGCCTTGATTGTATTCAAGCTATACCGTTTGACTTCCAATATTTTCACAAAATCGGTAATACTCATATTGCTACGAATTTAAATATTAATCCAAAAATGTATTACATTTATACCAAATAGTAATAATAAAAGGTAAACTCCTTATATTTTATAGTTAGCTGCAACCTGAATAAGCAAATACCTATAAAATGGATAGAAAAAGGTTCTTAAAATCATTGGCATTATTACCATTAATAGGTTCTACTATGAATTTAAAAGATTTAAATAAAATGACTTCTTCAATGAGTAATACAGATAAAATGCCTGTATTATTCCTTGGACACGGAAGCCCAATGAATGCTATTGAAGAAAACGAATTTGTTCAAGGCTTTAGAAAAATTGGGAAAGAAATAGAAAAGCCAAACGCCATACTATGTATTTCTGCGCATTGGGAAACCAGAGGAACATATGTAACAGCAATGCAAAACCCACCAACTATTCACGATTTTGGTGGTTTTCCGCAAGCATTATTTGATATACAATATCCAGCACCAGGAAGTCCAGAATTAGCAAACCAAACCAAACAGCTAATCACGAAAACAAAGGTAGAATTAGATGACAAATGGGGACTTGACCACGGAGCGTGGAGTGTTATAAAGCACCTTTATCCAAATGCAGACATTCCCGTAATTCAAATGAGCATAGACTATACACAACCTGCCCATTATCATTACGAATTGGCGAAACAAATTAGTGCTCTTCGACAAAAAGGTGTACTTATTATAGGAAGTGGAAATATGGTACATAACCTACGAATGGTTGCTTGGAACAAACTCAACGAAGAATTTGCTTTTGATTGGGCAACAGAAGCCAACGAAAAAATGAAAAATCATATTTTAAGTGGCGATTTTCAACCCTTGATTGATTTCAAATCACAAGGAAGAGCTTTTGATTTGGCTATTCCTACACCCGAACACTATTTGCCACTACTCTACACCTTGGCTTTAAGAGAAGAAAAGGAAGAAATAACCTTATTTAACGATAAACCCGTTGGAGGTTCTTTGACAATGACATCCTTAAAGATTGAACCAAATTAAAAAGGCAGCAGCTAACAACGTATATAAAAAATAGCGGTTTAAGTGCTAAAATGAAAATGAATTTTATAAATTTAATGCCATTTATAATCTGAAAAGTTAGTGCGTAAAATCCGCTACTTTTCATATACAAGACCGTTGGTAGCAATGTTTACAGACCTCACGTTTATGAAAATAATTTCAGGACTTTTATTGCTTTTAATCATCGGTTGTTCGGACAACAAATCCAAAGTAGACAACAAACATAAATCGGACAACCAGACTTTAGACTTTGGTTCATTCACTATTATGACACCAATCAGTTGGACAAAGATTAAGGCACAAGGAGCAGACAGTTACGTTGGGCGAATTGCAATTGATAATATCGACACATTAGATTTTGACTTAGGTTGGTACTCAAACACCTTGACAGAACCAGAACCACAAATCATTGAACGTTCAATGTTAAAGAATATGGATGTGCTGGACACGACACAATTCATTATCGTTGACAGTCGCAAAGGCATTGACCCCGACAAATACAAAAAGAATAATGTTTCGTGGGACACAATTGATGGACGCAAAGCAAAAATTGTTTTTCCAAGACAATCAGGCGTTGGCACGACAGGAATTTATATTGACAGTTTATGGCAAGCGGGTTCTGACATAGACAGATTTAATTTGTATGGAGACAATTTAAAGCCAGCAAACAAAAAGCTATTTCTTGAAGCATTAAGGACGTTGAAATTTCACAAAACGAAATAACACTGCTACCAACATGGGTCAATGTTGCACAACCCCTCTTAAAATTGATAATAAAACGGAAAACGGCTTCTTTAGAAACCTTTCCTCAATCCGGTTTTTTACAACCGGGTTTTTAGTAGTAAGAAAATGATATGCTGATTTGGGCCCTAATCAGCTTTGATGACCACCGCTGATAAATAAAATTTTTGGCAAGAGATTCCTTTCCTGGTTTTGACAAGGCTATAGCTATCGTTTTTACTTTTTTGTTGATATGCTTCATGTATTTTTTCAGGTTATAGCATACCGCTGCCATCAACAATGCCTGGTTAGCACATTTTAACCCCCTCGATGTCATTCTTCTTAACCCTAAGAAATTAATCAGCGTACCCCACACCGGTTCTACCGTGGCACTGCGTTTTCGTTTCATCACTTTACCCTTTATGCTTTGTTGCCTCGCTATGGCTTGCTCTAATTCTTTTTTATAAATACTGTGTTGTACTTTCTTAGTCTTCGCCTTTTCACTAATGCAACTCGTTCTTAACGGACATTTATCACAATCGCTTTTTAATGAAAAATACTTCCTTACCGGGTGCCCTCTTCCATCATCCACTACCCGGCCACTCCCTTTCAGTCGTTTCAAAGCAGAGTTGTTACAGGATGGCATTTTTGAAAACATTGACGATGCCCGAACAGAAATATTTGAATACATAGAAATGTATTACAACACCCATCGAATACATTCTTCACTCAACTATCAAAGTCCTGATACCTATGAAAAAAAGTATTATTATTGTTTAACCCAAGAGAATTTTGTGTCCGTGTAATTCGAACCACCTCAGCTTGTCACCTGTCATCACAAGATGAAAATATGAAACCAAAAGTCGAAAGGAAATCTTTCGCTATGTATAATCATTCAGCATTAGTAGTGATGAATGTAGATGCCCAATGGCGAAAGAACTTTTCAAATGACAGATATTGACGGCAATAATATCCATATAATAGAAAGGAAAAAATAAAATAGCATCCAAAAATAGTTATCAAAGATTATAAACCCGCTACGGATAATTGGCAAAATAGTGGCACCATATCATACTTGAATAGCTATATTTTAAAAATAATTCGTAATTCTTCGCCTTGAAAGGTATAATAACTTGAATAAATTATACAAATCAACGTTCCGATTCATAGAATTTGACGGACATCAATTCAATAATGATTTGACAAATGTTACTGAAGACATTATAGCTTTATAAATAAAATTTATTAAATAAAAACAAATGACCAGCAAATACCTTATTGCAGCGTTAGCATTATTTATGCTTGCAGCTTGTAGCCATAAAAAAGAAAATGAAAATGCAAAAAATAAACTGGCGGGCACCTGGCGGTTGATTGAATACACGGATTATGATTTTATCAAAAAAGAATGGACACATCCATACGGCTTGTATCCAAAAGGTTATTTTACCTATACAAAATCGGGAGTGGTAAACTTAAACGGTTCTGCAGAAAAGCCTATGGAAATTCCCAAAGATTCCCTCTATTCCAAACAAATGACATTAGGAACTTTATTGAATAATGCCTTTGGCAATTTCGGAACTTACACAATTGATAGTGTGCATTCAATTGTAATCCATCATGTAGAAGGCGGTTCCGTCATTCCTTATATCGGCACCGATCAACCACGACAATTCATCATCAAAGGTGATAGGCTGTTTATCGGTGACCCAAGTTTTGAAACCGGTAAAAGAGTTCTGGTAAGAGAAAAATAAATTTATATTTTAAACCGCAACGGGATATTCACTTTTACTGAAAAATTTCTACCCGGATTAAATACACCAACTCTTCCGGTCAATTGGTTCATATCCGTATATTTTAACCGGCTTAAATGACTTTGATATGCTTTATCAGTAATATTGGTTACACCAAAATAAATGGTGAATAAAGTTTTGTCATGATTTAAAATATCACCACCCATACCCGCATTCAATAGTCCATACCCTTTTGTTTCGGTTTCAGTTCCAAAACCTGTGAAAGGATTATGTTGCCTGAAAGTTTTTTCCCAGGAAAGCAATGCATAAAAATTACGAACAAATTTATTCAGGTTTTTTACATCGGCTTTTAACTCACTCGTAAAACGAGCTGCCGGCATTAAAGGTAAATTACGGCTTCCACCCACTGCCGTTTTAAATTGTCCGCGAACAAAAGAAAAACTATTTTCAAAATGAAGCCAATGCAAAGGATGCGGGTGTAAATCAAAAGAAGTTTCAAAGCCGTACAATTTGGCATTTTGTTGGTCAAACTGATAAGCCGGAATCCAATCACCGGCATCCATAACCAATGAATCTCCACCGGCAGCAGCTTTTAATTTTTGATAAAAAATAAAATGATTGATCTGATTATGAAATGCACTAAGACTAAAACTGAAGTGTTTTGTATCAACATCAAGTCCGCCATCCAATTGCCAACTATTTTCCGATTGTAAATTTCGGCTTCCGTATTCGTAGCGGTTCGTTCCTTCATGTGCACCGTTGCTGGCCAGCTCAGCCAATGTGGGTGACCGAAAACCCTTGGCCAAATTTATTTTGAGTATAACGGCCTTGTTTGCTGCGAAACTGATACCTGCACTTCCGGAAAAATTGCCAAAAGACCGTTGAAAATCAGCAAACTTTTCATTGCCGTTTTCATACCATGCTTTTGAATCAATATGTCGATTGTCGTATCGTAAGCCACCACTGAAAGTTGTCTTTTTGAAGGTTCTTTGTGTAAAAATAAATCCGCCGATATCAAATAAATTATATGCCGGTATCAGCATTTCTTCACCTTTGTTTTTGTTGGATTGTTGCATGCCGCTCAATCCAATCGTTGTATGCCAATCTTTCAAACTATGCCACTGCCATTGCAAATCGAAATTGAAAGTTTTCAAATCAAAATATAATCCTGCTTCTTTCGGATTTTCATAATGGCCAAATTCTTTACGAATGTTTTGCTGATAACCCAATTTGGCTTTCAACCTGTTTTTTCCTACAACAAAATTATTATCGCTTACAATTTTATTATGTAGAATCTGTTGTTGCGGAACAAATAATTTTTGGGAATGCAAGTCGGCGTTGGTAGCGATTCTTTCGGCAGGTGTACCGGCATATAAAATAAATTTTCCTGTAGCATCATCTCTGTCGCCTTCTATTATGCCCAGCCTTTGATCGAAACGGCTAAAAATAAGATGACTAAAACCCCAACTTTTATTAATGCCAAAATAACCGCCCATATTTTTTTCATTAAATCCGGAATTCAACACTTTCCCATCGAATTTGTTTTGATAGTTACCGGCTTTTTTATAAGAACCATACAGGTTCCAGTTGATGCCGTTTTTATTACCGGCCAGTCCGCCATTCAATGCCAACAAATTATTATTGGATTGAAAATTGGAAAGCAGATGGCCTTTCATCGTTCCTTCTGCCACCGGCACATTCGACATAAAATGAATAACACCGGCCAGCGCATCGCTGCCATACATTAAGGATGCCGGCCCTTTTACAATTTCTGCTTTTTGTACACTCATTTCATCAACGGCAATACCATGTTCATCGCCCCACTGTTGTCCTTCCTGTCGCACACCATTATTAATGACGACTACCCTGTTAGCACCCAATCCCCTGATAATCGGTTTACTTATTGCCGGACCGGTGGAAACTTGCGAAATACCCGGAACATGTGTCAGGGCATCTATAATATTGCTGGAAGGCGTTTGCAATAAAGCCTGCTTTTTTACAGCCACCAACGGCGCAGGCGATTGACGAATACTGGTAGCACTTGCCACACCTGTAACCACTACACCACGGTTTTCTACAATCTCCGGTTGCAATGAAAAATCTTTTTGCATGGATTGATTAATA
The DNA here is from genome assembly GCA_020437365.1 of Chitinophagaceae bacterium. Lineage (GTDB taxonomy): Bacteria > Bacteroidota > Bacteroidia > Chitinophagales > Chitinophagaceae > JJ008. Next base: position 11,697 of record JAGQWM010000022.1, read on the forward strand.
TCTACATGCACGACAACAGTGGCAAAACCTACATAAGAAACTTCAATAACATGGTGTCCCGGCGAAATATGATCCAGAAAATAATTACCTTCTTGATTAGAAATTGTTCCGATTTTGTCATCGGCCAAGAGAAAGGAAGCACCGTGTAATGGTTCCCCGGTTTCTGCATCAGTAATTTTTCCTGCCATAGAAATATGCACGGCATTGGAACGTTTTTGCGCCAAGCCTGAATAATTGAAAATGAAAAATAATATAGAGAGTACAATTAGCCTTTTCATAAATTTTATTTTGCGATGCTGTAATTTTTGTCCTGTACAGTTTGTTTGAATGACAGCCGTTTATTATTAAATCGAAGCTGTGTTATTTTTTTCTGCGAAAAAGTTGGAAAATAAATTGCCTATGTAGGCTGTGACATTAACAAACCGGTGGGCCGCGGCTGACAGTAAAAGAAATGACTGTAGGAATATATGCAGTAGGAAAGAAAGTATTTTCTTCCTTGAAATGCAAAGCACTCATTTGCGGAATGGAATGCGCAGGCACTACTGCATCCCTGGCAAAAACATATTGGCAAATCACACAAACCGCATGCTGCGAAAAATGATGGATTCCTTTTTCTGCAATGGAAATGGATTGTTGAGGATGTTGATGAAAAGTTTTCTCGGCCTGGATAAACAACATAATTGCCAACAATAAACCGGCTACTATTTGTTTGCTTTTGATATGCTTGAAAAACTTCACGGATGCAAATATAGAGCTTTCTAATAAATGCAACAATGCTTCATTTTCAAATCACTTTATCACCTTTCTGAAAGTAAGACAGGGAAAATGTTTGCGTGAATAGTTTTTGGTCATGCTGTGCCATGATGCGCCTTGATGCGCCATGGTGCGTGTCTTCACGCATCATCATTGCAAATTTTCAATAATCCCGGCGATGCCTTGTCCGCCGCCAACGCAGGCCGTTACCATACCGTATTTTTTATTCAGCCTTTTTAAATCGGCCAGGTTTTGAATCGTCAATTTACAACCGGTGCATCCCAAAGGATGGCCAAGGGCAATAGCGCCACCGTTAATATTTACTTTTTGCTTGTCCATATCCAGTTTTCGTATCACCGCTAAAGATTGCGAAGCGAAAGCTTCATTCAATTCGATTAAATCAATATCAGCCAATTTCTTTCCGGCTTGTTGCAATACTTTGGGCACAGCCGCTATGGGGCCAATACCCATAATGCGTGGCGGTACTCCTGCTACGGCACAATTCATCAACCGGCCGATAGGCTTCAATCCCAATTCATTCATCATCTTCTCTCCCATCACAATCACAAAAGCTGCACCATCGGAAGTTTGAGAAGAATTACCGGCCGTAACCACACCACCTGCTGCAAATACTGGTTTCAATTTCGCCAATACTTCTAAAGAAGTGTCTTTCCGCGGGCCTTCATCAGTATCCATTGTGTAATTTCTTTTTTGCTGTTTCCCATTTTCATCTACATATATTTCTTCTACATCAATCGGAAGGATACCGGATTTAAAATAACCTTTATCAATAGCCGCTAATGCTTTTTGATGCGAATTGAAACTAAAAGCATCCTGGTCTTCCCGGCTTACATTGTATTCTTTGGCCACCGCTTCGGCAGTTAATCCCATACTCAGATAATAATCAGGATCATCTTTGGCAATGCGATAAGAAGGCACGGTTTTCCAACCGGCAGTCGGTACCAAACTCATACTTTCTGTACCGCCGGCAATAATACAATCCGCCATGCCCGTTCTGATTTTGGCCGTAGCCATAGCAATCGTTTCTAACCCCGAAGCACAATAACGGTTGACGGTAGCACCGGGCACTTCAATACCCAATGCTCTTGCAGAAATAATTCTTCCGAATTGCAATCCCTGTTCCGCTTCGGGAACAGCATTACCTACCAACACATCATCTACCCGTTTCGCTTCCAGTTGCGGTACCGATTGCATCAATCCTTTGATGACTTCCACTGCCAAATCATCGGGGCGATAAAAACGAAATCCTCCTCTTTTGGCTTTTCCTACAGCCGTTCTGTATCCGGCAATGATATATGCTTCTTGCATTGTATAATGTATTTAAGGTGTAAAATATAAAAGTTGTTTATGCAACTTTCCGCATTTCAAATTTACTGAGAGTTTTAATCCCTGCCAAACGGGATAAAGTTCTTTTATCTTCGCAACCATGCTGTATCGTTTCATTCGCCAAATACTTTTTTTGATGCCGCCCGAAAAGGTGCATTATTTCTCCATGAATGGCCTTCATTTTTTATGCAGTATTGGTTTCAAAAAAATATTAACCCGCAGGTTCACTCCTCGCCAGGCAGAACCATTTGAATTATGGAATTTACAATTCCGAAATCGCATCGGGCTTGGTGCCGGTTTCGATAAAAATGCCCGTTATTTACGTGAACTCGAAGTACTTGGTTTTGGTTTTGTAGAAATAGGAACAGTAACGCCGTTGCCGCAAGCTGGCAATGAAAAGCCCCGTTTATTTCGCCTGCCGAAAGATAAAGCACTCATCAATAGAATGGGATTTAATAACGATGGTGTAGTAAAAATTGCAGAGCGATTAAAAAAATGGAAAGCAAAAAATCATTCAGTAATGATCGGTGGCAATATTGGTAAAAATAAAATAACTCCCAATGAAGATGCCTGGCAAGATTACGGCAAATGTTTTACGGCCTTATTTCCCGTGGTAGATTATTTCGTGGTGAATGTAAGTTCGCCGAATACACCGGGCTTACGAGCCTTGCAGGAAAAGGATGCCTTGCAAAAAATATTGTTGCATTTGCAAAACCTGAATCAACAACAACCAAATCAAAAACCCATTTTATTAAAAATTGCTCCTGATTTGTCGCAGGCACAATTAGATGACATCATTGACCTGGCAACAAATATTCAGTTGGATGGCCTGGTGGCGACCAATACTTCCATCACCCGAGAAGGATTAAAAACTTCGGCGCAACAAATTGAAAAAATCGGGCATGGCGGATTGAGCGGTCAACCAATTCGGGAAATGAGTACTGCTGTGTTGCAGTATATTTGTAAACAAACAAACAATAAAATGCCGGTGATAGCAAGTGGCGGCATTTTTACCGGAGAAGATGCCGATGAGAAATTAAAAACCGGTGCTGCATTATTACAAGTCTGGACAGGATTTATTTATCAAGGGCCGGGCATCATAAAAAATATTTATAAAAAAATACACGCCTAAAAAGAGCCACATAATCATATACTATGGAACATCTTTTTACCAGTCAAAGCCTGATCAGTTTTTTTATTCTTGTCATTCTCGAAATTGTTTTGGGTATTGACAATGTCATATTCGTCAGCATTATTCTCAACCGGTTAAAAAAGAAAAAAGAACAGCAACTGGCACGCAGGGTTTGGATGGTAACGGGTATCATCTCGAGGAGTTTGATGCTTTTGGGATTAGGCTGGCTTTTGAGCCAGAAAGGGAAACCTGTTTTTACCATTGCAGAAAAAGGATTCGACCTTGCCGGCATCGTAATGATTGTTGGAGGTTTATTCCTCATTTTTAAATCCGTCAAAGAAATTCATAATAAACTGGAAGGTGAAAATCCCAATGAAAAACAAACATCTAATGTACATCTTTCATTGGGAGCTGCCATTGGTCAAATTATGTTGATAGATGCTGTGTTTTCTTTCGATAGCATTATTACTGCCGGCGGTACTGCCAAGTATGTTGAAATTATGATTGCCGCTGTTGTCATTGCCATGATTTTCATGTTTTTATTCAGCGTTGGTATTGCCAAGTTTATACATAAACATCCGACTTTGAAAATGTTGGCATTGTCCTTCCTTGTTATGATTGGACTTAGCTTAATTATTGAAGGTTGGGATAGCGAAGCGGCTCACCAATTGCATTTGAAAAACTATATTTATTTCGGAATGGCATTTTCGTTCGTTGTTGAAATATTGAATATGACGATGCGCAAAAGGATGAAACAAAACAGGGTGGTTGAACTCAATGAACCACGGCTCAAGAAAAAGCAAGAAGACACATCAACAGAGTAAGGCAGCCGCTTTGATGCCGGCTGTTTCTGTTCTTAATCTTGTATCGCCAAGGCTTACCGGAATAAAGTCATTTTCATTAGCCCGTTGAATTTCCGTCGGAGAAAAATCACCTTCAGGGCCAATAGCGATTATTGTATTTGATTGTTCCGTTGTTACTAATCGTAATGGTTGTTTATTTTTATCTTCTAAACAATGGGCGATAAACTTTTCCGTATGCTCCAATTTACTTTTTATAAAATCATCAAACTGAAGCGGCTCATGCAATTGTGGCAACCAACATTGTTGCGATTGTAACATAGCACTGATGCAAATGCCTTGTATTCTATCTCGGCGAAATGATTTTTTTTCAGTTCGTTCGCAGCGCAAAGGAATAATATCGGCAACACCCATTTCGGTTGCTTTTTCTACAAACCATTCAAAGCGGTTAGGGTTTTTCAACAAGGACATAGCGATTGATACCCGTTGTTTTTTGAGGTAGCAATATTGCTGATCTTTGATGAATACCGAACAATCTTTTTTATCGGCCGTAGTAATTTCGCAAGTCAGTAAATGCCCTTTCCCATCTGTCAGGTGAATAATATCGCCTGTTTTTTTTCTCAGCACTTGCACAATATGTTTGGCGGTGGGTTTGTCCAACGCAATCACCTGTTGTGTTGTTTGGTAATTTTGAATATAAAAAAAAGGAATGTCCATCATTGGTAAAAATAAAAAAAGCTCCGGTATGATGGAGCTTCATTTAATATTATAAATACATTTTAAAATGGGTTGTCTTCGTTTGTTTCTTCATTTTCATCATCAAAATCGTTAGTATCATTCATTCGGCTACCTTTTTGTAAAAACACTTTGGCACCGCTCTCATCGCCTTCTTGTCGCACAGCACTCCAACTGGGACCCAATCCTAAAGTATCTTTCTCAACAAATTTCTGAATATGCAATAATGCAGTTAAGTGGATAGTATCGAGTGAACCATTTCTATGTTTGGCAATGCGGATTTGAGTTTCTCCTTTATTTGTATCGCCGTGTTCGTCTTGGGTAATGCCATAATATTCTTGCCGATACATAAACATTACGAGGTCGGCATCCTGCTCGATGGCACCGGATTCACGCAAATCACTCAATTGTGGCATTTTACTTCCTTCTTTATTGGCGCCCCTGGTTTCTACGGCACGGCTCAACTGTGATAAAGCAATTATCGGCACATTCAATTCTTTGGCCAATCCTTTCAGGTTTCTGGAGATATTACTAATCACTTGTTCGCGGTTGCTATTCCGATTGTCGCCGGAGCCATTCATCAATTGTAAATAATCGATAATGATAAGCCCGATATTATGTGCTTTTTTCAGTCGGCGGCATTTAGCCCTTAATTCAAAAACATTGAGGCCGGGTGAATCATCTATGAAAAACGGAACATCGGACAGCGGTTGCAAACCTTTGGCATATAATTGCTCCATTTCGTGTTCTTTCATTTTTCCCCGGGCAATATTTTCAAGTGCAATTTCACTTTGTGCGGATAAAATTCTTTGAATTAATTGTCCGGCACTCATCTCCAATGAAAAGAAAGCCACAGGAGTTTGTTTGCCGGCATGCATCACGGCATTGCGAGCTAAGTTCAGGGCAAAAGCTGTTTTACCGACAGAAGGCCGGGCAGCGAGAATAATCAAATCGGTATTTTGCCATCCGTAAGTGATTCTGTCGAGCGAAGGAAACCCGCTGGGAACGCCGGTTACGTCTTCATCTTTATTTCTTAAATCCTGGATGCGTTCAATAGCTTTTACCAATTCAGTATTGATATTGGTGGCATTTTTATGAACATAGGTATTGGCCACCTGGAATAATTTTGTTTCGGCATCGTCTAATAAATCGAATACTTCGGCAGAATCTTCATAGGCATCCCTGATAATTTCACCGCTGATACGAATCAATTCCCGTTGTACATATTTCTGTACCAATATTTTCGTGTGTGCTTCAATGTTAGCCGAAGAAACGACTGCATTGGTAAGCCGGGCAATATAATACGAACCACCTACAAGTTCCAGTTCTTCTTTCAGTTTTAATTCTTCTGCCACCGTCAAAATGTCGATTGGCTGACTTTTATTCGACAAGCTAATCATAGCGGCGAATATGCGCTGGTGGGCTTCTACATAAAAACAGTCAGGTTTCAATAACTCCCGGACATTCTCCAATGCCAGGTTTTCCAACATGATGGCACCGAGTACGGCTTCTTCTAATTCTTTCGCTTGTGGTGGCAATTTTCCATAGACCATTGAACCCAGGTCTAAGGTTGATTTTTTTCTTTGCTTCCTTTCCTTGTTAACGTTTGTAAACTCCATTTTGTACGGCTCTAAAAACTTTTTTTGATAACAATAAATTTTCCTATTCCCTGCTTTTAACAGGAGACTTTTGGTTGATGTTTCCGCCTTGTTTAAAGAAATTCTTTTTCCAATTCCGGGTAAATTCCGTCAGTCCTCAGGCGAAAATAAAGGACTGAAACCAATAGTTAGCTGATTTAAAAAACTTTTTCTTTACGCACTTTTTCTGCACTCGAAATTTCGGGTTATCCACATTTTCAGCTCCCAAAAGCGACTATCAATTTAGGGAAATTATCAGGTATTTGCCCGAAGAAAATAAGCACATCGGTGCGTAAAAAATGCGCTGTTGGCAATATTTAACAGTGAGTTGACAATAAGTGATTTATGAATGAGTTAATTTGTGAGAATCAATGCCAACCAGCACAACTGCTCCTTTTTATTCATTTTTTTAAATCATAATACTATGCAAACAGTACCTCAGCACAATCAGCCTGTTATTAGCCAAACTGAAAAGAATACCACTTTATGGATTGGCCATTTGAAATCGGATCCCAATGATCATATTGCCGGGCAAACGTTCACCTGCCCTTCCGATGGCGTTATCAATAATATACAAGTGTATTCTTCGACGGTACAATACCCCGGCGATGTCGCCCTGACCTTACATGAATTTGACACCGCTTCAAAAACCTGGGGACCCGCCATTGGTGATGCGACCATGTTTATTCAAAAAGGAGAAGACAGCCGTTGGGTAAGATTTTACCTGGCACCTGTCGAATTGAAAAAAGACAGAACCTATGGTTTTCGGCTTCGTACCGAAAACGCATTAATTGGTATTGGCGAAGCCGCCAGTATGGCCAAACATCCTTTTACTTTTGGCAGTGAGTGGAAAAGCGATGCCTTGGATCACCAGGGACAATACTTTTCTTATTTCAGCCTGGCTTTTAAAGTGGAATTATGCGCCTGATTTTATCTCAGTAAAAAAAGTATACTCCTGCTTCTAACAACGAAGCAGGATTTTTTTTGCTGATTGTTTATTATACACCAATAAAGACTTTAATTGTTTTTTCATTCATTTGTTTGGAAGACCATAAGCGTAAGATATACACTCCACTTTTTAATTGACTAACATTAATGGTTGTTTCAGCACCACTCACTGATTTTTTAAATAAGATTGTTCCTGATTTGTCAAGAATAGATATATCATCGAAATCATTTACCTGTAGATTCTGAATGATAATGTGTTTGCTGTCTGCATTTTTAAATTGATCGTTTTGTGCATCTATGACTGTCGGTTTTCCGGTGTCGTAATCTTGATGCATTGTCGTTTGGGCCAACACAGAAATATGTGCATAGCAAATAAATAAAATGTAAAAGGCAATTAGTTTTTTCATACTGTAGGATTTTAGTCAACAAATAGGTACAAAAACCATACGACTATGATTTTTACGCTATAAAATCAATCCTCTTTTTTTGAAAATTAGTGGAACTACTAAGTAGAAATACAAGTTTTAATTCATCAACATTTCCCGTGCATTTTCCATCGCTACGGCTGTTGGTTTTTCACCGCTGAGCATTTTGGCAATCGCCAATACTCTTTCTTCTTTTGACAGGCGACGAATATTTGTTTTGACTTCGTCCTGTACAATTTCTTTGTACACAAAAAAATGTGCATCGGCTTTGCCTGCAATTTGCGGTTGATGCGTAATGGCAATCACCTGTCGGTTAGCGGCCAGTTGTTTCATAATAATGCCTACCTGTTTGGCGGCTTCGCCGGAAATGCCGGTATCTATTTCATCGAATATCAAAGAAGGCAAATCCATAGATGCTGCCACCAATGATTTGATACTCAACATCAGGCGGTTCAGTTCGCCGCCACTGGCCACTTTGCGTATCGGAACGAAAAGGTTTTCATTCATTTTTTGGGTAGCCGGCAAGTTGGCATTGAACAAAAATTCTACCCGGTCGGCACCGGAAGCATGTAGCGGCACCGATTCCATCGCAATTTTTAACCTTGCATTGGGCATGCCCACTTGTTTGATTAATGTGTTGACTTTTTCTTCCAATGGTTTGCAATGTTTTTTTCGCTGCGCTGAAATTTTTTCTGCATTGGATTTTGCAGCGGCAAATAATGTATCGGTTTCCTTTTTAGCTTGCAAAATATCATCATCAATTTTCAAAACCGCTTGTAATTTCCGGTTTAAATCTTCTTGCAATGCCAGCAATTCAGCGGTAGAATGCAGGCCATGTTTTTGTTGCAATTTATATCCCAGCGAAAGCCTTTCATTCATCTCTTCAACTTTTTCTGCATCATATTGAATATGGTCGCCCATTTTTTCGAGGTCGGCGGCAATGTCCTGCAATTCAATTTGTGTGGCAGCCAATCTTTCTATCAATGGCGGCAAGGAAGGATGTGCATCCGCAAAGGGTGTAAGTTGTTGCAATAATATTTTCAGTTTTTGCACCATCGGCTCCTCTGATTCGCTCAATGCAAAATTCACTTTCAACAAAGCTTCTTTAATAGCTTCGGCATTGTTCGAAAGTTTTAGCGCAGCTTCTATCTCTTCCAATTCATTTTCTTTGAAACCGGCTTCCTGTAATTCTTCAAATTGAAATTGATTGTAATCGGCTTCCTTATCAAATTGATCTTTTTGTTGCTGTAAATTCATCAGCTCCTGCCGGGCTGTTTTCCATTGCTGAAAAATATCACGGTAAGTTTTCAGTAAGTTTTCATGGCCGGCCATGGCATCCACTACTTGCAATTGAAAATCGGCTTGTACTAATTCCTGTACGTCAAATTGCTGATGCAAATCGACCAACCAGGTACTGAGTTCTTCCAATTGTGTCAGCTTTACCGGCGTATCATTGATAAATGCCCTGGATTTTCCATTGGCTGCAATTTCCCTGCGTATAATGATTTCATCTTCCCGGTCCAGTTGATTTTCTTGCCAAAAATCTTCGACTGCTTTATTGTCAATTGCTGAAAAAATACCTTCTATAATGCATTTCTTTTTTTTATTGACCAATACGGTCGTATCGGCCCTGGCACCGAGTATAAGGCTTAAAGCGCCGACAATGATAGATTTTCCCGCACCGGTTTCGCCGGTGATGATATTCAGGTTGTTGGAAAAATCAATTTCCAATTCATCTATAATAGCATAATTTTTTATGGAAAGCCGGCTCAACATTGAATCAGCAATTTAATTTTTTTATCGGGAATAAAATAAAATTTTCAGGCTTGAAGACAGTGGCAAAAAAATAGCTGCACCCGGCAGCTATTCAATTTTTTTATGTAGCCATTTTACTTGGCTTCAACAGATTGATGCAATTCTTCATCAACTAAAATACGGCCACAGTTTTCGCAAATCATGATTTTTTTATGCTGTTTAATTTCACTTTGTTTTTGTGGAGGAACGGCATTGAAACATCCGCCGCAAGCATCTCTTTCTACTGCTACCACGGCCAGTCCATTTCTGTAATTGCCCCTTATTTTTTCATAACTGGCTTTCAACCGATCATCAACAGCAGCAAATGCATCTTCTCTCAATTTATTGTATTGCTTTTCTTCTTTTTCGTTGGCTACAATAATTTTTTCCAGCTCTGTTTTTTTGGTTTTTAAAATACCCTCTTTGGCGACAACATTTTTTTTGGCTTCTTCCAGTTTTTCCGCTTTTTCTGCAATTTCATCTGTTGCATCTTTGATGTGTTTTTCTGCCAGCTTTACTTCCAACTGTTGCATTTCCACTTCTTTGTTGATGGCTTCAAACTCACGGTTGTTTTTTACATTATCGCTTTGCTTCTCGTATTTTTTTATCAAGGCTTCCGCTTCTTTGATGGCTTCTTTCCGTTGATTGATAAATTCGGTTACACCATTTATTTCCTCTTCGATACGAATCTGGCGTGACCGATAGCCTTCGATTTCATCTTCGAGGTCAGACACTTCCATAGGCAATTCGCCTTTGAGGATTTGCAATTCGTCTAATTTACTTTCAATTTTTTGCAGCCTGATTAAGGAAGCTAATTTTTCTTCGACAGAAAACTCTTTTACTTGTGCCATTGTATTGTTTCGGGTTTGAATTTTTTAGTTGTCGTAATCTTTCAATTTCTTAACTCAGTAATAAAAAACGGGATTGGTTCTCACCTCCGTTTTAAGGACGGCAAAGTTAGGGAATTTTTGTTCTAAAACCTCTTGCAGGAGGTCAATTGTAAACTGTTCGCTTTCGAAATGCCCTACGTCAATAAAGAGGATTTTATCATTGGCATCGAAGAATTCATGGTATTTTACATCGGCTGTAATAAAGGCCTCTGCTCCGGCAGCTAATGCATTGGAAATCAGGAAACTTCCGGCACCGCCGCAAATGGCTACCCGCTGTATTTTTCGGCCGGTCAGTTTTGTATGTTTGATAACCGGTGTCCCAAAATTTTCTTTGAGCTTTTGCAAAAATGCCAGCTCATCCATGGCTTTGGGAATTTGACCCACAATACCCGCACCGATGGCAGGATGATGATTGGCCAGTTCCACAATATCATACGCCACTTCTTCATAAGGATGCACTTGCCATAAGGCTTTCAATATTTTTTCCTGGAGGAAAGCTGGAAAAATGACTTCAATTTTCATTTCCTGCTCCCGGTGAAGTACACCCGGTTTGCCCACAAAGGGTGCTGTATTTTCGCCGCCTTTGAATGTGCCTGTACCTTCTGTATTGAAACTACATTCGCTGTAGTGGCAGATATGTCCCGCACCGGCATCGAATAAGGCTTGCCGGATGGCATCGGCTTCTTTAACCGGCGCAAACGTGAAAAGTTTTTTCAATTTTCCGGATTGTGGTGCCAGGATTTCTGTTTCAGTCAATCCAAGTAGAGTAGCAATTTTTCCGTTCACACCATTGATAATATTATCCAGGTTGGTATGAATAGCATAAATGGCAATATCATTTTTAATAGCAGCGATAATGGTTTTCTCTACATAATTATGTCCGTTAATTTTTTTCAATCCTTTGAAAATAATCGGATGATGTGCTACAATAAGATTTACTTTTTTGTGTGTGGCTTCCAAAACTACCTCTTCTGTTACGTCCAATGTGCAAAGTACACCGGTACATTCCCAATCCTGTTGTCCGGTTATCAGCCCGGCATTATCGTATGATTCCTGTAAAGAACGATGAGCCATCGATTCTAAATATTGTAGTATAGCATTGATTTTCATAGCTGAAAGATACAGATTTGCCTGTTTGTAAAATTCTGCAAATAAGAAAAAAATATTGTGTAACTTGAGTATCCATCTCACACCCTTTGGATGTCCCTTTTCCGATTGATATAATAAAAATTGATTGCCATGCTTAAAAGAAAAACGGGTATTCTTTTGCTGACATTACTTTTTGTAACGGGACTGGCCGGCACCACCAGCGACAATACAATTACTAAATCTGAAAGAAAAAAAGCGGTCAAACTGATGAAGGATACTTATAAAGATGCATTACATTCCCTGAAAGGCCTTTCCGAGCAACAGTTGAATTACAGGACTGACCCGAACAGGTGGTCTGTCAAAGAATGTTTTTTTCATATTTCCAAAACAGAAAATACACTTTGGTCCAATTTTGAAAAAGCAATGAAAGAACCTGCGAATCCGGAGAAAAGAAAAGAAATAAAATTTACAGATGATCAAATTATCAAGATGGTAGAGGACAGATCGCATAAAGCTAAAGCTCCTACTTCTTTGCAGCCTGAAAATACCGGTTATACCAGTTTAGCAGAAGCCATAGAAGATTTTAAGCTCAACAGGACCAACCATATAAAATACATGAAACACACAACGGAAGATTTACGCAATCATGTTATACAATTACCTTTTGGTTCGGTAGATTGTTACCAGTTTTATCTTTTTATGGCCGGCCATAGCAACCGACATACACAACAAATGAATGAGGTGAAAGCCGATAGTGGTTTTCCCGAAGAATAAAGTTTTCACCGGTAAAAACGAGCCCCGCAGTTCCCGTAAGAACGAGGGGCTTTTTTGTGCTATGGCTAAAAAGTAAACGACTATGTCTTCTCGGCTATATTCTGTATTTTGTGCACTTAAACCGTAGTATGAAAAAATATGCATTCTATTTATTGTTACTTTTTTCTCTTTCTTCTTGTAAAAAGGCGATTCAAAATATACAGGAAGACCTGGTACTCAAAGCCATGACAAACGGCCAATGGCATATCACAAAATTCATCAACAACGGTGCGACTATTACAACCGATTTTGCAGCTTACAAATTTCAGTACTACGAAAACAAAACAGTTGATGCCATTAAAAACGGCGTCATAGAACAACAAGGTAATTGGGATGGCAATGCCAATACCATGACAACTTCTGCCCATTTTCCCAGCGCCGTGTATCCACTCGATTTAATCAATGGAAATTGGCTGATTACCAATAACAGTTGGACTTTTGTAGAGGCCACTCAAACCGTTGGTGCCGATGTTAAAAAAATGAGATTAGAAAAATTATAAATCTCATGGAAATATTTTAGTCACATTTTTCCGCTTTCAGCAAGAATTATTCATTTCTTTTTTATTTTTTTGAATGGAACAAATCAAAATATAAAATGTCTATTCAAATTGGTGATGCAGCCCCGGATTTTACATTATTCAGTAGCGATAAAAAAGAAGTTTCTCTTGCAGACCAAAAAGGTGAACCGGTTTTATTATTATTTTTTCCCCTGGCTTTCACCAGCACTTGTACCACCGAGTTATGTGCAGTCAGCAATCAAATGAGTTGGTACAATAAAATAAATGCAAAAGTATTTGCCATTTCAGTAGATGCATTACATACCTTGGCACAATTTAAAAAAGACCAACAATTGAATTTTACCTTACTCAGTGATTTTAATAAAGACGTATCCCGGTTGTATGAAACCATATATGAACAATTTGGTTACAATATGAAAGGCGTCTCCAAAAGATCGGCTTTCGTCATCGATAAAGAAGGAATTATTCGTTATGCAGAAGTGCTGGAAGACGCTTCCAAAATTCCCGATTTTGAAGCCATTCAGGACTGCTTGTCAAAAATTCATTAAGTTTTGTTAAAAACGGTTGAATTATTTTGCCCTAAATGACTGATAATCAACCCTGTAAAAAACCCTCGTATTTTTACGTTTTGCTTATAAAAAATTAGGCTTACTTTTCGAATAATAAAAGTAAATTTGTTTCGTTGAAACATGTCTTTACGATATTATCCTTTATGCTGTTGATAACCATCACGTCACAGGCACAAACTTACAGGGGCAATCCGTCTACTGAAAGTAAAGATCGAATCGTAAAACTATATCCCAATCCTGCTACTTCTTATATTACTTTTGATGTTAAAAAAGATTATACCGGAAATTATATGATTCAGATATATAGTTTCCTCGGTAAAAAAATGTATGAAGTAGCTAATATTCCACAAAAATCGACTGTTCAATTAAGCGATTTTAATCGTGGCCTTTACATCTACCACTTGATTGATATGCCGACCGGCAAAATCATTGAGTCCGGCAAATTCCAGGTTTCTCACTAAGGTTATTCTTTTCGGAAGTACCACTCTGTCATGTCAGATAAGACAAGCTGCTGCATTTGACATAGTTGCACGAAAAATTGGTCAATTTGTCCCAAATTTCCCATTGGCAATATTCTTGACAAGCTTACCTTTGCACGCCTGTACATCAGGAGATTTTGCAAAAAATATTCAACCCGAAAAACATGTCTAAAAAAGAATTTACCGACAAAGAGCAAAATGCGGAAAATGAAATGCCGATAGATATCAATGCGGATGAGAACCAACATGGCACAACGCATTTGAACGAACCTGTTGCTGAACAATCGTTGGTCGAAAAATTGCAAACTGAACTGGCAGAAGAAAAAGATAAATATTTACGACAAGTAGCCGAGTTCGATAATTTCAAAAGAAGGAATGCCAAGGAAAGAATGGAAATGATTCAAACAGCCGGTAGAGATGTGATAACGGATCTGCTCGAAGTTTTGGATGATTGCGACCGGGCGCAGCAACAACTTGAAAAAAACAACGAATCCGAGGCTATGAAAGAAGGCGTTTTGCTGGTATTCAATAAATTGAGAAATATTCTGCAAAGCAAAGGGGTAAAAGTCATGCAAACCATTGGTGAAGAATTCAATGCCGACCTGCATGATGCCATTAGTGAAATTCCGGCACCTACCGAAGAGCTGAAAGGCAAAATAGTAGATGAAGTCCTGAAAGGATATTACCTGAACGACAAAATTATCCGACACGCAAAAGTCGTTGTTGGCAAATAAAAGCTTATGACCAAGAGAGATTATTATGAAGTTTTAGGCATTGGGAAATCCGCCTCTACGGATGAGGTCAAAAAGGCATATCGGAAAGTGGCGATGCAATACCATCCGGATCGAAACCCGGGCGATAAAACGGCTGAAGAAAAATTTAAAGAAGCGGCTGAAGCTTATGAAGTCCTGAGTGATGCAGATAAAAAAGCACAATACGACCGCTACGGACATGCCGGCCTGAGTGGAAATGGCCGTGGTGGATTTGGCGCCGGTGGCATGAATATGGATGACATCTTCAGTCAGTTTGGTGACGTTTTCGGTGATGATTTATTCGGAAGTTTTTTTGGTGGTGGCAGAAGAAGCAGAAGCCAACAAAGCCGTGGTGTTCGCGGTAGCAATTTGCGTGTCAAAATAAAAATGAACTATGCCGAAATTGCAAAAGGCGTAACCAAAAAAATAAAAGTCAAGAAATATAATATTTGTTCATCCTGCCACGGTAGCGGTGCCAAAGATAAAGGCAGCGTACAGACCTGTAGCACTTGCCAGGGCAGTGGCCAGGTGAGAAGAGTACAAAATACTTTTCTTGGACAAATGCAAACGGTAACAACCTGCCCAAGTTGCAATGGCGAAGGCACGACCGTAACTGCGAAATGTACAACCTGCAAAGGCGAAGGACGTGAGTTTGGTGAAGAAACGGTAAACATAGAAATTCCGGCAGGTGTGCAGGAAGGCATGCAAATGAATGTAGGTGGCAAAGGAAATGCCGGAGAAAGAGGCGGCCCTCCCGGCGATTTAATTATTCTCATCGAAGAAGAACCGCATACTGAATTGCACCGTGAAGGACAAAACGTAGCCTATGAGTTACATTTATCTTTTACAGATGCCGTTTTTGGTACACAAATAGAAGTGCCCACCATTGACGGCAGGGCCAAAATAAAAATTCCACCCGGCACACAAGGCGGTAAAATATTCAGATTGAAAGGAAAAGGCTTTCCAACCGTCAACTCGCATCATAAAGGTGATCAATTAATACAAGTCAGTATCTGGACGCCAAAAGAATTGACGAAAGAAGAAAAAGAACTGTTGGAGAAATTGAGCCAATCACCAAATTTCAAACCACAACCCGGAAAAAACGATAAAAACTTCTTTGATAAAATCAAAGAGATGTTTTCTTAAGTGCCCAACCGACAATTACCTGTAAAACAGAAGATGCAATAATTAATCTTATCTTCCGATATTTATATAAAAGAATAAAGATGCGTTGTAGCTTTATCATTTTCATTTTATTAATTGGGTTATCAGCCTTCGGTCAAAGAATTGACTTTAGAAACGATTCACTTTTCATCAATCATCAATACGTAGATAACCACACACCTAAGTCAACCCTCGACCAATTGATGGGCATGGTTGGTAAAGAAAAAACAAGTGCCGGTAAACAGGTAAAAAACAAAATCTTTTACACATTTTATATTTATAAAAAATTAGGTGTCAAGTTTTTCAAAAAAAATACAGATTCCTCTCATTTATCTGTTGGTATTAAATTTTATAAAAACACAGATGGCAGTTTCTCCAAGAATCTTCATCTTAAAACTTTCAAAGGTGAAATGTATATTGATGGAAATTATATGAACGACAGAAGAAGTATTGCACAATTAGAAAACACTACATCCTGGTTTGTTTTTTATCGAACTTCCCGATTTATGGGTGAAGATTTCATATTATATGCGACATTACATTATGGAAAAAGAGAAATCAGAGCTTTATTTGACAGGATAAAAAAATTAATGAATTGTATTTATATCATTTGATGCAATATGATATTAAAATCAGAAAAGGCTCCTTGCGGAGCCATTTCCTTTCCAAATACTACTGCTTACTTAGGAAGTAAAACAGTGTCTACAACATGGATTACACCATTTGACTGGTACACATCGTACACAGAAATGTTGGCCATCCTGCCATTTTCATCTTTCAGCATGATATTATGTGCACCATTCATCATGGCCCATAAATAACCACCACTGACAGTTTTTATTTTGGCAGTACCATTGCCTTTTTTTATTAATTTTTTCAAAGCATCAAAATCCCATTTTCCGCTTACAACATGGTAGGTCAATACTTTCCGCAATTGTGCCAGGTTTTCCTTTTTCAATAAATTTTCTACCGTTCCTTTAGGCAGGTTTTCAAAAGCGTCATTCACAGGTGCAAATACGGTAAACGGGCCTTTGCTTTTTAAAGTTTCTACCAGGCCGGCAGCTTTTACTGCTGCTACCAATGTGGTGTGATCTTTAGAATGAACAGCGTTATCTACAATATCTTTCATAGGATACATCGCTTCTCCACCCACTTGTACTGTCATTTGGGCGTTCAACGTAGTTGTAAGACCGGTGCAAATAAGAAACAATCCGATCAATCGAATACTTAATTTTTTCATGATGTTAATTTTTTAAATGTGATGAATTAACATACATACGTAGAACAGCAATTTTGGATTTACCTATTCAAAATTTTTTTCCAATTGACCTTACCGGCCAAAAAATAATAAAGGAATAAAGAAAACCGGAATTTAGATTTTTCCCATTACGTACATCGCTGACATAGTAGGTGAAGGGCTGCCTCCTTTTTGCTCCATAGTAATGGCAAACGCATTGGCATCTTTTACTTTTACAGGCATTTGCACGACAGCAGCTTGTGCAGGCGCCAAATTGAATACACCCATATCAACAGGTTGGCCACTTACAATTGCCCATAATTGATATTGTTTATTGTCCGGCAGTGCCGGTAGGTCATCCACTTTCAATAATACATCTTCTGTCGTCGTATTCCAATAAACCCGAACAGCAGCAGCGGGACTTTTTTTGGTGCCTTGTAAATTTATTTCCCGGGTGGCAGAATGAACCAACAGGAAATTTATTTTTTCTTCTTGTTGTATCTGTTGTGCAATGCTGGAACGTTCTTGCAGCATCGTGTCTTGCTTATTTTTCATTTCAGCCATTTGGCTTTTGTACCTTTCACTGCTATTCTTTGCATTGAACCAAAGAGTGGCAAAGCCAATCGTTAGTAAAACCGTAGCTGCCACCGCAATTTTCCAACCCATGGGGATTAACTTCCCTTGCTGCTCATTTTTTTCCATAGGAAGGACTTTATCGGATACAGGCTTTTCCTGCTCTACTTGATCAATAGCCGCCATAATTTTTTTCTTCACAGATGCCGGTGGTGCTACAGCATTGGCCATTGCATATTGCTCCATTGTATCCTGCAATTGCAATAATTCATTTTTTATTTCAGGATAAATTTTTGCCATGCATTCTACTTCTTGTTGTTCTTGAGCTGATACATTTCCCAAAACATAGCTTTCTAAAATACCTGATGATATGTATGCATTTATATCCAAAATAAAAATGTATTAAAGGCTTTTCTTAATGTTTTAATGGCACTTCGAACTCTTGATTTCACCGTGCCTAATGGTATATCCAATTTTTCCGAAACTTCTTTCTGGGTATAACCGCTAAAGTAAATATATTCTAATAATCTCTTTTGTTCTTCCGGTAATTTCTGCACCAAAGCAGTTACGCCAATGGTATTCTCATTTTTTCCGGGAGCAGTTGTATTACCCATATCTACGTTGAAATCCAATGTTTGGATGTCCACTTTGTTTTCTTTCTTCAGTTTGCGTAATTGGTCAATGGCAGTATTGCGGGCAATATTTAACATCCAGGTAAACAAACTTCCTTTGGTTGGATTATAAGTATGTATGTGTTTCCAGATTTTTACAAAAGCATCTTGCAATACATCCTGGCTCACTTCTTCTGACCGGACAATTTTACAGATGATGCCATACAACGCAGCATTGTACTGGTCGTACAATTCTTCAAATGCTTCTTTATCGCCATTTTGTAGCCTTTGTGTCAAAGCTGCATTAAGCTGGGACGATGGATTCTTCATCTCACCAAAAATAACTTTATTCATACAAATTCTTCATTTTCTTTTACAATCAATTTGCAACGCAATGAAATTCAATGCTCATTCACAAAAACTATAGTATTGTATATTTGTTTGTCACTTTGAAATTTCTGTCCCGATGTTGATTGAAAAAATGTACTCAGTAACATTAAAAAAACACATCATGGAAAAGCAATTAGAAGCCATCCGGGACCAACAAAAATCTACCTGGAACGAATTTTCACCCATGTTGAAAAAATGGGATGACATATTAATGGATGCCGCAATGCCACTCACAACAATATCCAAATGGCGTTGTGAATATAGTAGCAAGCACCCTTGTCATTGCCGGTGAAAAATAGATATATTTTTTATTACTGATTATTGTATCTTGTCATTTTAATATTTGAATAGGATTTTAATGAATCTCTCCAAAATGAACAGGTGCAATAATTTTTTTACATTCAAAAATATTTTCTTATTGGTAATTTGTATCTCTATTTCTGAATTTAGTGGAGCACAAATAATTCCGCCGGCCATGGGCAAGGCAAAATCAGGAAGTTGGTTTGCACTCAGCTTGAAACAAAATATTGGACAATCCAAAAAATGGAGCTCTACCAGTTTCATTGGCCAGGGTTGGAAAAGTAATCCTGATGGTGGTTCGCTATTACAAAAACCACAAATTTTTATCCTGAATGAAGAACTCTTTCATCAGTTTGCGCCGCAATGGCAATATTCGATGGCGTTGAGTTATCAGCTGAAAGATGAATACAATAGCACACCGCCTTACGAACATAAATGGCCTCGCCAGCGACAGGAGATCAGAATCTATGGCCGCCTTTCATATAGTTTGAAAAATAATCATTTGATTTTTTCACCATCCTTTCGACCGGAGTTTAGGAAATTCTACAGGCCCGATTTTCACCGGCCGGAAGAATTATTTCAAATTCGTACCCGTTTTCGGTTAAAGCTAACTGTTAATCTAACGCCAGATAAATTGCATAGAATGGAAATAACATCGGAACAATTATTTTCGACAAGTAAAAAAAATGGAGTTGACAAGTGGACAAAATTTGCCTATAAAGAAAGCCGGTTTGCCATTTATTATACTGTTTCGCTCCGCCATGCTCCTATTACTTTTAATCTTGGGTATATGAATAATGGGGTCGGCATTAAAAATACTTACGATGTGCATATTTTAGGATTCGATGTTGTTTTCACCAATCCCTTTCGAAGCAAAAAGCAGAAAAAATAAAATCTGCCTTTAATGAATGCCGAAAAACTATTTTCTCTTTTTCACTTTTTCATATAAATTTTTGGCTTCCTGTACCAGTTGTATAAATTCGGTTTGTAAGGAATTTTCGCTGCCGGATGAGTTCTGTGCTAAGGTTAAAATTTGATCCCAATCGACATTCCTGGTAAATGGTGAATTTCTTAATACGGAACCAAACATGGCAACAGCAGCAGAAAATTGACAAGCTTTTGATAGTTTATTGAAAGGTTGGTAATTAAATTTACAAGCAAAATCATCATTCAAATTTTCGCTTTGTCCCGGCAATTGATATTCTAAACGGATATTTGCCAGTTTACCATTTTCATAATGATCTTTTATAGCACCTTTATTGATTTCTGTTGGTACAATTTCAAAAAGTGCCAGCATTGAATGTCCGGAACCGATTTCACCACCTTCAATCACAGAAAGTGAATCACGCAAGGCACCAACTTTATTATCAAAACCAATTAACCGATATTCTTTCACATATTCAGGGTTGAAATCTACATTCATATACACATTATCGGCTACGGCATACAAGGTTTTTGTAAACTCTTCCATTAATACTTTTTCGGCTTCTTTAAAATTATCGAGGTAAGCAAAATTTCCATTTCCTTTTTTGGATAAGGTTTGAATTTTTGAATCTTTATAATTCCCCATACCTACACCTAGACAGGTGAGATAAATACCGGATTTCTGATGTTTTGAAATCAGTGAATCCAATTCATCTTCCGTGCGCAGACCGACATTAAAATCTCCATCAGTGGCCAGGATGACCCGATTGTTACCATTTTTTATAAAATGATTTCTGGCCACACTGTAAGCCAACTTGATGCCTGATTCGCCGGGTGTATTACCGCCGGGTTCCATTTCATCAATGGCTTTCAAGATTTTTTCTTTTTCAGCGCCACTCACGGTATTGAGCATTACACCGGTTACGCCGCCATAGGTTACAATGGCAACAGAATCTTTGTCACGCAAATTATTGACCATGAGCCTGAATGCCGATTTTAATAATGGCAAGCGATTAGGCATATCCATTGAACCTGATACGTCAATTAAAAAAACAAGATTGCTCGGCGGCAATGAATCGAGGTTTAATTTTTTTGAATTGAAATGAATATATAATAATTGGTTCTCTGCATTCCAGGGGCAATTGCTGATATTTGATGTTATATTAAACAATTTGGAATCGGGCGGTGATTGATAATCGAGGTTAAAATAATTCAGCATTTCTTCGATACGTACTGCATCGGGTGGCACCAGCGATTTTAGATTGATAAACCTGCGAATATTGCTGTAAGAAGCCCTGTCCACATTCAATGCCATGCCGGTATTGGGAAATTTTGCGGTTTTAATAAAATGATTTTCGAGCAGGCTGGCATACGTTTCACTGCCATTGTACCATTCTTTTTGATCTTCCCGATCCAAGTTTTTTGTCAGGGAAGAAAGCTTCACTCTTTTGGAATTGGCTGCCGATGCCGGCAATTGTTTCATTTTTACCCGCACATATTTATCGGCATCTACAAAAACTTTTTGGGTAAAATATCCTTGCATTGAAAATTGCAATGTATCGGTGCGCTGGTAAGCCACAATACCAAAAGTGCCGGAAAAACCGGTATGATAAATATAACCAGTTTTTTGTTGGAGGATGGTTACATTTTGCAATACATTGCCGGCTTCATCTTTGACTTCTCCACGCACATAAAATTTTTGAGCGCAGAGTGAAAGATGCAGCAAAATAAAAAGTGCTGTATGAAAAGCAGCTCTCAAATGATGACTTTTATGCTGAAAAATTACAAAAAATCAAGCAGAGCTAATAGGGAATTATACGACCTGATAAATCTCCTTTAAATTTCGGCCCAGCCCATCATAATCGAGCCCATACCCTACTACAAATTTTTTAGGGATGGAAAAACCGACGTAATCCAGTGTCAGCTCGTATTCTGTGGCTTCGGGCTTGTGCAGCAACGTTGCGATTGTAAGTGATTTCGGTTGTTGATGTATTAGTTTGGGCAAAAACCTGTGCAAGGTCTTTCCGGTGTCAACAATATCTTCAACAATGACTACATCACGTCCAAATAAATCATCCTCCAATCCGATAGAAGTCACCACATTGCCGGAAGATTTCATGCCTTTATATGAAGCCAGTTTGATAAAACACAATTCTGCTTCTATTGTCAATTGCTTAAATAAATCGGAAGCAAACATAAAAGAGCCATTTAAAATAGCAATGAATAGCGGTTTCTTATTCTTATAATCTTTGTTGATATCGGCTGCCATTTCTTTTACTCTTTGCTGAATTTTTTCTTCAGACAGATAGATATCAAATGTCTTATCATGAACTTGTATCAATGTTTCTTTCATTATAATTTATATTTTAATGAATGGAAGTTTGCGTCAGTGTTGTGTCCAATAATTTCAAGGCCAGTTTTGGCATCACATCCGCTTTTGTATGTAAAAATAGTTTTTCACCTATTGCGGGCATATCATCTTTTTGTAACCAGTTTAATTCCTGCAAGCTGGATAAACGTATGGCTTCAGTTTGAGCTATGTCAAATAACGTTTCGCCGGGTTGCACAATATGAAATTCGTGATGGCCGGTTCTTCTTTTACGTTGCAAAAAAATCAATTGATCTTTTGTAAGTGCTATTGTTGATTGCATATCATTAAAATCAAACAACCTGGCCAATGGGATATCATATTCCCTGGCAATAGACAATAACGGCGTTCCTTTTTTAGCATAAATAACCGGGGTTTCATTTAGCTTAAATTTCCCTTCGGGGTAAGAAGGTGTGGAAATTTCTATTCCAATGCTTTTTTCATCATTCTTCGATTCTTTATTTTCCTCATTCAACACCAGTGGGTTGGTTGCCGGTTTTTCCATTTGCAATGCTTGCAATGTGTATGCTTCAAGGTTATAATCTTCTATTAATTGAATGAGCTTTTTCGCATATAAAGGGTTGGTAGCATATCCGGCTTTTTTCAATCCGTTAGCCCAATCTTTATAATCTGTCGGATCCAATTGAAATAAAAATGCATAGCGTTGCCCGTTTTTTAAAAAATCGGAATGGTCTTTATAAGAATCTAAAACGGCATCATATTTTCTAAAACATTCGCCTTTTTCATCATCATCATGATAGACTGTAGCACCGGTCCAGTTGGACTTACACTTAATACCAAAATGATTGTTTGAAGAAAGTGCCAGTTGGCTGGTGCCTGCTCCCGATTCATGTATTCCTTGTGCCAAAGTAATGGCAGCCGGCACACCGGTTCGTTGCATTTCTTCAATGGCCAAATCTTTGTATTGATTGATATAAGCCAAAACTTTATCCTTGTTTTGTGCCATTATTTGTTGGCTACAAAATCCCAAAAAACAAAATATGATGATAAAGCGTTTATGCATGGTTTTCTTTTCCCGGTTTTCGAATTAAATATAAGCCGTCTCTGATTGTTAAAACAACTTTTTCAATATCCTTTCTATTCTTGATAAATTCATTGAATGCTTTTATACCCAATGCATTTTTCTTTTTTGCATTTTCATCTAATGCCTGTCCATGAAAAAAAATATTATCAGCTAAAATAAAACCGTTTTCCCTTATTTGGGGGAAAACCAAGTTAAAATAATCAATATAACCCGGTTTGTCGGCATCTATAAAAACCAAATCCCAGGTTTGCAGTAATGACGGTATAATTTCAATGGCGTTGCCAGTATGTGAAATTATTTTATTGGCATAAACCGATCTGTCAAAATACCGACGAGCCAATGCAGCATCATCTTCCCTTAATTCAATGGTATGCAATTGGCCGTCTGCTGTTAATCCTTTGGCGAGACACAAAGCACTGTAACCGGTAAATGTACCAATCTCCAAAATGCGTTTTGGCCGAATCATGCAACTGATCATTTCCAAAACTTTCCCTTGCAAATGACCACTCAACATAACCGACTCGGCATGGTGATTGACTGTATAATCATTGATTTCTTTTAGCAGCTTATCTTCTTCAGAAGAATAGTTTTCTGCATAAGATTGTACGTCGGGCAGTATTAAATCCACAATTAAATATTTTGGCAAAGATAAAAATCTTACACCACCTGGATGCTTTCCTTTCGGGATTGTTTTGTGTGAGAAATAGCATACAAACCGAGAAACGTAAGCAAGCCGTTAATGATGAGCAGTTCGATACCAATCTGGTAACCCCAGAAAATATCTGCTGAGTAATGTCGTAACAAATAAGTGACCACGGGCGCCACTAAGCAAATGATTGTTACCTGGAAACCATCTTTGATTTGCCTCTTCGTCAAAATACCAAAAGCAAATAATCCAAGCAAAGGGCCATACGTATAACCGGCAAGGTCTAAAATGACGTAAATGATGGATTTATTATCAATGGCTTTAAAAACCATGATGCATATAAAAAATATAATAGTAAAACTAAAGTGAACGATTAATCGAATTTTTTTTCGCTTTTTTTCATCCCAATTTTCTCTTCTTTTCAATCCCAATAAATCGATGCAGAAGGAAGAAGTTAATGCAGTTAAAGCACCATCAGCACTGGGAAACAATGCCGAAATCAACCCGATGATAAAGATGATACTAATAGCCTGCGGTAAAAACTGCAAAGCGACTGTTGGAAATAAATCGTCGCCAATAACGTTGGTGCCGTTGAGCATTAATTGATGTCCATCATAAACTGCTCCATTTTGTAAAATATATAAATACAATAAACCACCGAGCAGCAGAAAAAGAAAGTTGACCAACACAATCACACTACTGAAAGTAATCATATTTTTTTGGGAGTCTTTCAGGTTTTTTACACTGATATTTTTTTGCATCATTTCCTGGTCCAAACCCGTCATGGCAATAGCAATAAATGCCCCGCCAATAATTTGTTTGATAAAATACCCTTTGCTACTTGGATTCATGTCAAATACATTGGTATAACCTTTCAGGCTCAGACTATCGAGGGCTGTTCCAATATTCAGGTGCAGATGTGCCAGGATATACGTAACGCAAACAATTAAACCCACTAACATAAAAGTTGTTTGCAAAGTGTCTGTATAAACAATCGTTTTTACACCGCCTTCAAAAGTATAAAGTAAAATCATCACCAGGATGATGAAAGTAGTTGTAGTAAAAGAAATGCCCATCCTGTCGAGAATAAAAAGTTGCAATACATTGATGACAAGATAAAGCCTTGCTGTGGCACCTATCGTTCTTGAAATCAAGAAAAATAAGGAACCGGTTTTGTAAGAAAAAAAACCAAATCGTTGTTTCAAAAAATCATAAATAGAAGTCAGTTGCAAACGATAGTACAAAGGCAACAATACATAGGCAATAACAAAATACCCCAGGAAATAACCAATAACAACCTGGAAATAGCCAAAGCCTTTAAATGCCTCTCCGGCAAAATCGCCGGTAGTGCCCGGCACACTTACAAATGTAACGCCCGATAAAGACGTACCGATCATACCAAAAGCCACCAGCATCCAATTACTTTTTCTATTGCCGATAAAGAATGAATCGTTATTGGAATTGCGGGAAGTAAACCAGGCTACCGTTAGTAAAAGAGCAAAATATCCAATGACAAAAAACAACAGGGTTTGCGCTGACATAGTAAGTTTTTTCTGTTAGAAATTGATACGATTATTGTAAATTGATGCGAACTTATGATTTTTGAAGATAAAGAATATTTATTTCCTTTACGTAAAGATTAAATGCAACTGAATGTCCATACAGTCACTCGCCGTTTTTTGCGGTTCCAAATCCGGTAGCAACCCTACATTTATAAAAGATGCGGCTATATTGGGAAAAATCCTGGCTGAGCAAAACGTCAGGCTCATTTATGGTGGCGGCAGCTCCGGCCTGATGGGAACCATAGCCGATAGTGTGATGAATAATAACGGAAAAGTAACCGGCATCATTCCCAAAATGCTTTTGGAATGGGAAAAACAACACCGCGAAATCACAGAACTTCGAATCAGCAATGATATGCATGAACGCAAAAGAATGATTTATAGTTTATGTGATGCTGCCATGGTTTTGCCTGGCGGCTTCGGCACTTTGGATGAATTATTCGAAATCGTAACCTGGAATCAACTGACCATCCACGATAAAGAAATTTACATTTTGAATTCAGGCGGATTTTATCAATCATTAATAGCTCATATTGAATTGATGCGTCGCGAAGGTTTTTTATATGAAGAAACGGTAAAGCAAATTACCATTATCA
Source organism: Chitinophagaceae bacterium (assembly GCA_020437365.1). Classification (GTDB taxonomy): domain Bacteria; phylum Bacteroidota; class Bacteroidia; order Chitinophagales; family Chitinophagaceae; genus JJ008. The sequence goes on from JAGQWM010000022.1 coordinate 37,794, forward strand.
ACAAACCCGAAGATTTCATTCCTTATATTCAATAACTATCTTCTGCGGTTGCGGCCTTCGAACAACCCGATATTCACACCGGCCCGAATCAGCGGTACAGCCCGAATACTTTTCCTTCCGGAAATATTATCAACAGCTACATTTACATAGGGTGAATTTTCATTTTTGATGACATCAAATAAAACTGATACGTAATAAAATGTATTAGAACCCGGATTTCTTCCCTGCCAGTAACCTCCGCCAACTAAAACTGAATTGTCATCTAAAGTTTC
>JAGQWM010000023.1 GCA_020437365.1 Chitinophagaceae bacterium
TAGCGTTAATTAATTCTTTTAATCCGGTTTTAAAACTTGAAATATTTATGGCCGAAAATAAAATTGAATTCTTTGTGCCAATCAGTAGTACAATTGATAATAGACTTAGCTCGATGCATAGATACAATAAGAAGGTTAGTCCTTTTTTTGACCAGTTTAAATTTTGATCCAGTAATTTTTGAATGCCTGCACTTCCACATAAAAGTAGAATAATGATTACGAAATAACTGAATTCACCATTGAGTCGTACAAAACCGAGATAAGGTAAAAAATGCCAGGCGAACATTTTAAAATAACTCCCTGCCGATAGTAAAATGAAGAACAGTAAGGGCAATCCAAATGCAGTTATTTTTTTCAGCGATGTGGTTTTTAAAATATATACAATTCCCAGTAAATGTGCAATACCGATATACATGTTTCGCATCGCAATATCTGTATGAAAAAAATTGGACTTATGAACGGGTAAGGGGAAGAGCATACTTACATAGGATTGCAAGCTGGTCGGTGCCATTAATGTTTCAGTCATAGAAACTTTTGCACCTCTCGAAATGTATTGCAGTACTTCAAGATTACTGAAAATGACAACGACTGAAAGGAGGCAACTAAGGAGTAAAAAACAGAAATTTATCCACCAAAAATGTTTTTGGTATAAAGATTTTAAAATTCCTTTTCGATGGAAGTAAATCAGTGCAATGAAAAACACAAAGAAATAGGCGGCTCCAATAATTAATCCCGGATGAGTGGACGAAACGAATAAAAAAACACTTACAGCACCTGCAACGAAATTCTTTGCAATTGCATTTTTATTGGTGCGGATAAAATATAACAACACCCATGGAAAAAAGCCAGCTCCGGTTATCCAGCAAAAATATTGCAATCGGCCTGCCATGAATCCACAACACATATAGGTAAGCCCGGTCAATAAAGCGACATCTTTATTAAAAAACTCTTTACATACTTTGTACATGCCTATACCACCAATCAGGATATAAAACATTTCTTCGAAAGTGATGGTGTGAATATTGTATCCGAATGTGGCGCCAATTAACCATTGTATGGGATTCCAAAAACCATTATTCATATCGCCGTACTGCGGATTGCCGAAATGTAAATAAGGATTCCAAAAAGGGGTAAATCCTGCATGTAAACTTTCACCGAAAACAAAACGTGTTGGCAGGTTTTGTGTAAGCACATCGTTCTTCAAATGAAAATAAGGTAAGAACACGGGTAAATATGCTACTAGCAAAAACAATATGAAAATTGTAAAAGGATATCGATATAAAAATTGGCCGGTTTTTTTCATGCAATTAATATATGTATTGTCTTACAAAAACACTATCCGGTTTTGGCTCCATTTTAAATCCATCTTGTAAACGTTTTCCTCTTGCTTTCAGATAAGGATTTTCCTGAAGAATGCAGGGTAGTGCTGCATCATAAGGTTCCCGCATCCAGCCTCCGTTGATGATTGAAGGTAAATGAATTTCGATGCCATTTATATAAATATTTTTCACCGGAGGTGAATCGGCTTTGAAAGGATATAATAAATGTTCCGGATGTTGTTGTATGGGTTTTGATTTTTGAAACAAGTAAATTCCGGTTGCGGCAATAGCAATAACGATTATCAAAGAATGTATTTTTGCCGGTACATATTTCCCGAAATATAAACAGGCAGGGAAAAATGCTAAAATGAGGAGAACGCCATAACCGAATCTTGGCGAAGGCGCAAAATAAAACCAACAACCAGCCATAAAAATCATTGCAAAAAAGAGCCATCTTAATTTTTTCAATTGAACAGAAATGGGTGGCTTAAAAAAGAAAATGAATAGGGAAGAAAATGCACCAAGTAGGATAGCTTTCTGTTGAATCAATATGCCGGAAAACCAAAGGCTTGTCCATTTTTTGTGAATGAGTTCAGGAATTTGAGAAAAATCGATTTGGTGATTATAAAAACGATTGGTCACTGTTATATAATGTCGTAAATAATCAGTCATCAATTGCGGAACCTGCCAATCCGGCGATGAAAAACTAAAAGGTAACGGGAAAATTGGATAACCGGTAATGATGTAGTTTTTAATTAATAAAGGCAACATGATTAGCATAAAAATACTCACCGTGAATAGCCAATATTTTATTTTTTTGAATTGGAGTAAATAAAACAAAACCAACAATAAAGCGAAACCTCCCGACAGTTTAAAAGGAATCAATGAAATAGTTGCAACAATAAAAATAAATGAAAAAGATTTGTTCTTTTCCGGCCGGGTTGTCATTTCGAGCAAATACAAAATAAGTATAACGGTGAAAGCCGTTACGATAAAATCATAATTTGTAGAGTTAGCGGCATCCCTGAAAAGCTCCCATTCAAAAAGACAAAACAGGATTATACAAAGATAAAGGTGACTAAAGATTTTATGTATAATTGTATGGCTTGCCTTTTGGTGATGAAATTTCCAATTGTTCATCAACCATAGAAAAAACCAAAAAACGGTTGTCGTATTCAGCCAGGTATAATTTTGAGAATTGAAAATGGGCATTTTAAAAATGCTGATAAGATTAAACCAGTTTGATCCTAATCCATACCGGGGAAATAAATTGGCTATACCCGGAACGGCTCCATATTCGTGAAACCATTTAATGATTTGAATGTGGTAAATATTGGTATCGCCATTTACAATTTTTAAACTACCTAGTAATAAAAATAAAAAAAGGCAAATGCTAATAAATAAATTTTCAATAATATTCCGTTTATATGGAACTGAAAATAAATAAAAGGTTTTGCTTATATTTTTTCTTTTATAAACGAGAAAAAGTAATATAGCAATTGTTGTGAAAATTAGATATTCAAATCTTAAGGGTAGTAATAAACAAGCGATAGAAGTTGTGAACGATAAACTTATTATTCCTGCAAAAAATAAAAAACAAAATAATCCAGTTTTCCCGCGGATCCAATATTTCTTTAATTCTTCTAAAGTGGAATTTTGAATTACTAAAAAGACAGGTATTCCCCAAATTATACAAATTGAAGAAACAATAATTGTATGGAAAAGAAGCTGGAGCATTCTGTTGAATCAATTTGGTGATATTTTTTTGGCAATTACAATGGTAGAAAGCCCTGTTCTTTGAAATACGATCTTATCAAGTAATCTTCCCAAAGGTACAAGCCTGTTGAATACATTCATTTCTGATGAGGGTAGCACTTTTAATTTAAAAATTTTTCCATATAGCCATGCAAAAATGCCAAGAAAATTAAAGTAAAATGATTTATTAATTTGAAAAGATTGGGCTGCTATTTTTTTTCTCAACGATTTTGCTGTATATCGTCTGAAATGATGCAACTCTTTATCCATACGGGAAAATAAAAACTTATATGCAGGAACGAGTATGATGAGTGTACCTTTTGGTTTTAATAAAAATTTACAATTTTCAAGTGCATAATTGTCATCCGGCAAATGTTCCAATACATTTAGCATTACTAAGGAATCGAATTTTTCTTTTAAATCCTTATAAACTATTTTAAAACTTTGCATTTGCAAATTGATACTAAGAAATTCAGATACTTGCGATTGTTGTTGAAAATTCGTTTTTAGTTTTTGTAAATAAAAATCGTCAATATCAGATAAAGTTACAGTATTGAAATCCTGCAAAATAAAAGAAGATATATTGCCAATGCCACTGCCGATTTCAAGCACATTGTCAGTGAGGTGTGGTTTTATAGCTTCATACATCCAGCGGTTGAAACGATTGGCTTTCGATAAAATCGTTAAAGCTGTATATCCAGTATTTTCTATAGGTTGCATGAAGACTTTATTTTTTCGAAAAAAGATTGTATTTGATTAGACAATAAAATGCCCGAAACCCATCCATAAAATTTATTTTTTTGCCCTCGGCAAATGTTCTTCCATGATAAGAAATGCCTACTTCGCAAATGCGAACATTTTCTTGATGGCTCAGTTTTGCAATCATCTCTACATCAAACCCAAACCTGTTTTCTTTTAATGAAATGTTTCTGAGTACATCTATTCTCATCATTTTATAACAGGAATGTATATCTGAAAGATTTTGTTTATTCAATAAATTAGAAATGAAAGTATATGTTTTATTGACAATTTTATGAAGTATAAATGGCCCTTTGTGTTCTGCTTTTCCTTTGAATCTGGAGCCTATTACTACGTCGGCTTCATTCCGAATAATGGGAGCCAGTAATAAATGAAAATCTTCAGGATTGTATTCGAGGTCTGCATCCTGTATTACAAGAATTTCGCCTTTTGCATGTAACAAGGCCGTTTTGATACAACTGCCCTTACCAGTATTTTTTATGTGAGTTATGATTTTCAAATTTTTATCAGGATGAGCATTAACAAATGTTGCCAACTTTTTTGCTGTATCATCAGTAGAACCATCATCCACCACAATTATTTCTTTTATTATTGGATAATGTAAATCTGCTTGTAATAATCTGGTAAGCATTTTTTCTACATAATCAGATTCATTGAAGCAAGGAACGATAATGGATAATATGGTAAAATTTGAATGCAAATTGAATATTTAAGCAATCACTGATTTTCTAAATCTTGATTTCAACCGTAAAAAGTAATTTTCAAAACTATAATAACTAATTACTGCAACCAACAATGCCAAAAGTGTTGATATAACAGATGCTATAAAACCCGATATTCCCTTTGACCAATTGAAATTATTGATACAGTATTCGCTTAATTGGGTATGTGTCATCATGTAAATAGGCCAATGATAAATATAAAATCCATAAGAAATTCTACCAATAAATATTAAAGGCTTGAAAGAAAACACTTTGCTGAGTTTAGAATTTCGATGCTTGACTAATTCATGTAATAATAATCCAAACATGCCACAAAAAGTAGTAAAACCTATGAATGCAAAATATGGATAACTATTGGAAGCATTTTCATTTAAAAAATAAAATAGAAAATTTAATCCAGCTAAAGTAATGACAATTATCGCAAGATTTTTTTCAATAAAATCAGGTTTAAAATTCAGTAACAAAGCAATCATACTTCCGATGCAAATACCATCTATACGAGTGAAAGTATAAACAAGAGTATAATTAAAATCCTGAAAATGAGAAAGCCATAAAATACATCTTGCTGCTATAACTAAAAGCAAAAGAGCAGTCATAATGTAAAAAAGTATTCTCGGTTTTCGGACTAATAAAATAATAATTGGCCAAAGCAAATAAAACTGTTCTTCCACACCCAGTGACCAAAGATGAACCAACATGGCCGAGCCATCCTTTAAAGTGAAAGCATATAACCAGTTTTGTAAATAGGACCATAACCACCATTGGTTTTCATGGTAATATTGTAATTGCGATGAATACCAACCAAATGCCCTGAATACAATCAGAAAAATAAATAGACACAAAAAATATAATGGGAAAATGCGTAATACCCGCCGCATATAAAAATTCTTCAAGTATCCTTTCGTATGGACTGTTTGAAGTAAAATTGAAGTTATCAGAAAGCCCGAAAGGACAAAAAATAAATCAACGCCGAGCCAACCAAACTGTGTTTGTTTTATATATCCAAAATTGTGATACAGGACTACAAAAAGGATTGCAATTCCCCTCAATCCATCCAGCGCAGGTATATAGGATTTTTTGGTTGTAAGGGTTGTCATTCAAATGTAAAATGAGTTAGTTATTTACTGTCCAAAGATAATCTTCTCAGCAAATATTTCCCCAGTAGATCAAATTCGATATTTACACGGTCACCAACTTTTACAATTTGCAAATTGGTATGTTCAAAAGTGAATGGGATAATCGCTACGGTAAATGCGTTCTTTTTGACGTTATAACAAGTCAGGCTTACGCCGTTGATGCAGATGGAGCCTTTTTCAATAACCAGCGCTGCATATTTTTTAGGAAAAGAAAAAGTGAGTTGCCAGCTTCCTTTTTTGTCTTTAATTTTTTTGCATTTTCCCACACAATCTACATGGCCTTGCACAAAATGGCCATCGAGCCGGCTGCCGGCAGTCAGGCAAAGTTCCAGGTTGACAAGCGTACCTTCCTGCCAATGACGCAGATTTGTTTTTTTCAAAGTTTCTTTAATAGCTGTTACACTGTGTACATCGTTTCTGACCGTTTCTACTGTCAGGCAAACACCACTGTGGCTCACACTTTGGTCCACTTCCAATTGGGAGGAAATGGCAGATTGGATATATAAAATCCGGTTGGAACCGCTGGATTCCACCTTTTGAACTCTGCCCGTAGCTGTTATGATGCCAGTAAACATATCGGCAAAATAAGTGAATTCTTTTACAGTTGTATATTTCGGGATATACATGTATCTTTGCCCACCTAAAAAAATACCAAGGAGGTATATTTAACATGTTAATTATTGATTCAAAAGATTGCGAAAACATAGACAAGGCTTTAAAAAAGTATAAGAAGAAATTTGAAAGGTCTAAAGTCTTATTGCAATTGCGGGAAAGGCAAAATTTTACAAAGCCTTCCGTAAAACGTAGAGGCGAAATTTTAAAAGCCATTTACAAGCAAAAAATTGCAAGCGGGAAAATAGAAGTTTAATTTCCTGTTTTTGAATGAATGTAGAGATAGCAACATCAGTGTATAACTTTGTTGCTATTTTTTTTGCTCTCTCGTATATCTTCATTGCCGAATTTATCGTTAATAGAATATGCAGGATAATCTCCATAATTTATTTGAAGATTTTTTGAGTTATCTCAAATTCGAAAAACGATATGCTGCACATACATTAATCGCCTATTCCACCGATTTGTCGGGGTTTATCGATTTTGTCAAAAAAGAATACGGCCAGGTAGCTGCGACGGATATTTCGCATTTGCATATTCGCAATTGGTTGGCAACTTTAAAAGGAGATGGGCTGGGTGCCAAAACAATGAATCGGAAAATTTCATGCCTGAAAACGTTTTTTAAATACTTACTCAAAACAGGGTGCATTGATAAATCGCCAATGGCAAAAGTAATAAGCCCGAAAACAGGAAAAAAACTACCTGTTTTTATGAAAGAAACTGAAACAGCAACATTATTATCAATGTTAACTTCATCGACTGAAGACTGGAAATCATTCAACGCCAAAATAATCATTACCTTATTATATGCCACGGGTATGCGGATTAGCGAATTGATACAGCTGAAAGAAAACCAGGTAGACGCCGGTTTGCAACGCATCAAAGTTTATGGAAAAGGCAGTAAAGAGAGAGTGATTCCCATCAATTCGAAAATGGTAACCATGATTGATGAATACCGGCAATTGAAAAAAAAGGAATTTGAAGCATTGCCGGATACGCTGTTGGTCACAGAAAAAGGCAAAAAAATATATCCGAAATATGCGTATTTATTAGTGCAACAAACACTCTCAAAGGCCACTACTCTCGAACAAAAAAGCCCACACGTTCTGCGGCATAGTTTTGCCACTCATTTGATGAATCACGGTGCCGATTTGAATGCCGTAAAAGAGCTACTCGGACACAGTAGCCTGGCTGCCACACAAGTATATACACACAATACCATCGAGAAGCTTAAAGCCGTGCATCAATCGGCACATCCGAAGTCCTAAAAATTTAACTTTCCACCTTCAAAAATCAGCATATTTTTCTTTGGCAAATTCAGCAGTTTTGCTATCTTCAACAAGACAGAAGAACCACACCCTTTGGAAAAAATCCATATTCGTCAGTTCTTTAATTTATTGTTTCACAGTTTAAACCATGAAGATCATGAACATTAACATTCAGACTGTTCATTTTAATGCCGACAGCAAATTAATTGAGTATGTCAAGCGGAAACTGCAGAAGTTAAATAATTTTAATGACCGCATTATCAGGGCAGATGTGTTTTTAAAACTCGACAATCTTGCGCATTCCATCAAAGACAAAATTGCAGAAATAAGGGTCCATGTTCCCGGACGCAATTTCTTTGTGAAGTCAACATCAAAATCTTTTGAAGAATCTTTTGATAGTGCACAGGATTCGATGATTATTCAAATCAAAAAATTTAAAGAAAAAAGAGCTGCATAATGAAAGAAAAGCCTCATCCAAAACGATGAAGCTTTTTTTTACTCCTTTATTTATTATAAAAAACATTTAGCGTTGATTTTCGGACAAACCGGTTTGCTGATTATTCACAAAGCAGAAAAACCACCAAAAAAAAACTTTACAAAATTTTTCCAATTATCAAATTCCCTTACCTTTGCCTTCCCAAATTTGGGACTTGTTCTTTTAGTAGATAAAAAAGCCGAAATAGCTCAGTTGGTAGAGCAACTGATTTGTAATCAGTAGGTCGCTGGTTCGACCCCAGTTTTCGGCTCTGAAATGCCCCATTTTTGAGGCATTGAAAAGTTCAAAGATTCGGGCCGTTTGGTTTGAATTGCGGGGGCAGATGGCCGAGCGGTTAAAGGCGACAGACTGTAAATCTGTTCTCTTACGAGTACGTTGGTTCGAATCCAGCTCTGCCCACAAAAATTGCCTGTTGAACAGAAAGGCAGTTATAAGTTCTTAAAATATAAATTAAGCGGAAGTAGCTCATTTGGTAGAGCGGTAGCCTTCCAAGCTTCAGGTGGCCGGTTCGAGCCCGGTCTTCCGCTCAGTAGCTTCAGGAAGGTCCTGCCACAGGGTGGGATCTTTCGTTCACCATTCACTACTGCCCCGACGGCAGTTGAAAAGCCGTTGTAGCTCAGTGGTAGAGCACTTCCTTGGTAGGGAAGAGGTCGTGGGTTCGACTCTCACTAACGGCTCAAGCAATTGAGTTGTTGAGAATAAAGAAGAGCATCCCGCCAGAGGCGTGAAGGTCGTGGGTTCGAGGCTCACTAACGGCTCAGTTTCAGTTGGGTGAGCAAAAGATTTTAAAAAATAATACAGGGCAACCTGTGATTTTAATATTTTCGCAACTTGTAATTTATATTTTCGCAAAACCGGAAAGAATAAAAACTTTTAGTACAATAACTTAAAAACACATAAAAAATGTCAAAAGAGACCTTTAAGCGGGACAAACCCCACGTAAACGTTGGAACCATCGGCCACATTGACCATGGTAAAACGACTTTGACTGCTGCCATAACCACAATTCTTGCTGGAAAAGGAATGGCTCAGGTAAAAAAATATGATGAAATCGATGCTGCCCCTGAAGAAAAAGAAAGGGGTATCACTATTAATACTGCACACGTAGAGTATCAAACCGAAGCTCGGCACTATGCTCACGTTGACTGCCCGGGTCATGCTGACTATGTAAAAAATATGATTACCGGTGCGGCGCAAATGGATGGAGCTATACTCGTCGTTGCCGCTACTGATGGCCCAATGCCACAAACAAGGGAACACCTTTTGCTGGCCCGCCAGGTTGGCGTTCCTAAAATTGTAGTCTTCATGAATAAAGTTGACCTCGTTGACGATCCTGAACTACTGGAATTAGTAGAAATGGAAATTCGTGAATTATTATCTTTCTATGGTTTCGATGGCGATAATACACCTATTATTAAAGGTTCTGCCATTAAAGCCCTCGAAGGTGATGCCGAAGCTGTAAAACAAGTAGAAGAATTAATGTCGGCTGTTGATGAATATATTCCTTTGCCTCCTCGTCCGGTTGATCAGCCATTCCTGATGTCTGTCGAAGACGTATTTTCTATTACGGGCCGTGGTACAGTAGCTACCGGTCGTATTGAAAGAGGCCGTGTGAAAGTAGGTGACCCGGTTGAAATCGTTGGTTTATTGGAAAAACCATTGACCTCAACTTGTACCGGTGTAGAAATGTTCCGCAAATTACTGGATGAAGGTGAAGCCGGAGATAATGCAGGTTTATTGCTGCGTGGTATTGAGAAAACTCAAATCCGCCGTGGTATGGTTATCTGTAAGCCAGGCTCCATTACACCTCACACCGAATTTAAAGGTGAAGTGTATATCCTGAGTAAAGATGAAGGTGGACGTCATACGCCTTTCTTCAATAAATACCGTCCGCAGTTTTACTTCCGTACAACTGACGTTACCGGCGAAGTAGAATTAGCTGCCGGTACTGAAATGGTAATGCCCGGTGATAATACTTCACTGACTGTGAAATTGATTATGCCGATTGCTATGGAGAAAGGGTTGAAATTTGCGATCCGTGAAGGAGGCCGTACCGTTGGTGCCGGTCAGGTGACAGAGATAATTAAGTAATAATATTACTTTTATATAGGAATTAGCTAATTAGCCAATTTGCTAATTAGCTAATTGTTTTACGGGCATGGTGCAATGGTAGCATACGGGTCTCCAAAACCTTTGATCTGGGTTCGAATCCTAGTGCCCGTGCAACGTAATTTTTGCATAGAAAAAAAATGAAAAAATGATTAAAATTTTTAATTACTTCAGAGATTCTTATAAAGAATTAATGGAAAAAGTAACGTGGCCTACCTGGCCACAACTACAACAATCTACCATGATTGTAATTGCCGCTACGATTGTCATTACCTTGATTGTACTGGCAATGGATACAGTAGCAGGTAATGGAATGAAGTTTATTTACAGACAACTGTATTAAAAATGGAAGAAACAACGACAAATAACAATAACGGGCCAACGGATCAAGAGGAGCAGGCACCCAAAGAAAATCAACCCAAAACCAAATGGTATGTGCTACGGGTTATTAGTGGTAAAGAAAGAAAAATTAAAGAATACCTCGATAAAGAAGTGAACCGTGGCGGATGGGACCAGGTGAAACAGATTTTTCTGCCCGTAGAAAAAGTGTATAAAGTCGCCAGCGGTAAAAAAGTTATGCGGGAAAGAAATTATTATCCCGGTTATGTGATGATTGAAATTGTAGAAGGTAAACTCACGGATGATTTAAGAGATGTAGTGAGAAATTCTCCCAACGTAATGCATTTCCTGGGCAAGGAAAATCCTATTGCATTGCGCAAAGCCGAAGTCAATAAAATGCTCGGCAAAATGGATGAAATGGCGGAAGCCGGCGGTGTCAATATGATAGAACCATTTATCGTGGGCGAAACAATTAAAATCATTGAAGGGCCTTTTAACGATTTTAATGGCGTGATTGAAGAAGTGAACGACGAAAAGAAGAAACTGAAAGTAACTGTAAAGATATTTGGCCGTTCTACACCTGTGGAGCTCAATTATATGCAGGTAGAGAAAGTCAATTAACCCCATGCGGAAAAATGATTGAGCCATCCTTGCGGGTGGCTTTTTTTTGAAAGGAACGAAAATATTTTTGCTACAATCAACCAAACCTTTACCTTTGCCGCCCCAATTAGTTCTTTTTATCCGCATGATGAAGTAAAATGCGGGCCTGTACAGTTGAATATGAATGACAGGCAATGGATTCCGATAATAATCGGATTGGGAGACCATTTCAACCACCTTAGGTGAGTAGAAACAGTCGTTACAACCAAAAAAGTTTAAAAAATGGCAAAAGAAATCAGCGGCTTTGTAAAGCTGCAATGTAGAGGTGGACAAGCCAATCCGGCGCCACCCATCGGTCCTGCACTAGGTTCCAAGGGTATCAATATCATGGACTTTTGTAAGCAGTTCAATGCAAGAACGCAGGACAAACAAGGAAAAGTAATTCCCGTAATTATTACTGTGTACGCAGACAAGAGTTTCGACTTCGTATTGAAAACTCCACCGGCAGCAGTACAATTGCTCGAAGCAGCTAAATTAAAAAAAGGCTCAAACGAAAGCAATCGTACAAAAGTGGGTAATGTTTCCTGGGATCAGGTAAAAACTATTGCCGAAGATAAAATGCCCGACTTGAATTGCTTTACCGTAGAAAGTGCCATGAAAATGGTAGCCGGTACAGCTCGTAGTATGGGAATTGAAATTAAAGGTACTGCACCTTGGGAAAATTAAATTGACCCGGTGAACCGAATCAAAAAATTATAAAAAGAATTATCATGGCATTTATAAGTAAAAAAAGAAAAATAGCAGACGCCAAGCTGGATAAAACCAAATCATATACTTTGCAGGAAGCTTCTTCCATTGTTAAATCCATTACCACCTGCAATTTTGATGCATCAGTAGATTTACATATCCGTTTGGGTGTTGATCCCAAAAAAGCCGACCAGGCTGTTCGCGGAACCGTTTCCTTACCACACGGTACCGGAAAAACAAAAAGAGTATTGGTGCTTTGCACACCTGATAAAGAAGCCGAAGCCAAAGAAGCCGGTGCAGATTATGTAGGCCTGGATGAGTATGTTACCAAAATTGACGGAGGCTGGGTAGATGTGGATGTGATTATTGCAACACCTTCCGTTATGCCCAAAATTGGCCGTTTAGGTAGAGTGCTGGGTCCAAGAAACCTGATGCCCAACCCGAAAACAGGAACGGTAACCAACGATGTAGCCAACGCAGTAAATGATGTAAAAGGCGGTAAAATTGCTTTCAAAGTTGATAAAGTAGGTATTGTACATGCATCTATCGGTAGAATAAGTTTTACACCGGAAAAAATTGCTGAAAACAGCCAGGAGTTATTGAATGCAATCATCAGGGCCAAGCCATCAACCTCAAAAGGAATTTACCTGAAAGGTGTAAGTATGGCCAGCAGCATGAGTCCCGGCATTTCCATCGATACCAAAGGATTTGTACATTAATTAACTGAATTCCACAATAGGAATTACAAATAGATACAAAATGACAAAAGATCAAAAAAATGAAGTAATTGAATTGTTGAAAGACAAATTCTCTGCATACAATAACTTCTATGTGGCCGATACTGAATCACTGACAGTTTCCCAAGTGGGACAACTGCGTCGGGCTTGCTTCAGCAAAGAAGTAGAAATGAAAGTGGCGAAAAACACTTTAATTAAAAAAGCACTGGAGTCTTTAGATGATGAAAAATATGCTGGTGTGTACGACTCTTTGCACCAGGTTACTGCCTTGATGTTTTCAAAAAATCCGAAAAACCCGGCAGTTATTATCAGTTCATTCAGGAAAGAAAGTAAAGGCGAAAAACCAACACTCAAAGCAGCCTTCATCAATGGAGATGTGTATATGGGTGATGAAAACCTTGATACACTGACGAAGATCAAGACAAAAGAAGAGTTGATTGGAGAAGTGATTGGCTTGTTGCAATCTCCGGCTAAAAGAGTTTTGGCCGCCTTGTTGCATCATCATGAACAAAAAGCAGGCGAGACTACTGGGGAAGTAGCAGCAGCGGAATAAGCGTAATCGGTTTGAAAGCGATTTCAAACTTTACTATAAACAATTTTTTTAAATCGCCGTCGGACTCAGTTTGGGAATGAAGACGGTAAAAATTCAAAACAAAATGGCAGACGTAAAAGCATTAGCAGAAGGCCTTGTAGCCTTAACAGTAAAAGAAGTACAGGATTTAGCTGATTTCTTAAAATCAGAATACGGTATTGAACCAGCAGCCGCTACAGTTGTAGCCACCGCCGGTGGTAGCGAAGGTGGTGAAGCAGCCGAAGAAAAAACAGCATTCGATGTTGTATTGAAAAACGGTGGTGCTGCTAAATTAAAAGTCGTTAAAATCGTAAAAGAACTGACCGGTTTAGGCTTGAAAGAAGCCAAAGACATGGTGGACGGTGCTCCAAAGACAATTAAAGAAGGCGTATCAAAAGCAGAAGCTGATGATATGGTTGCTAAATTGACTGAAGCTGGCGCCGAAGTTGAAATTGCTTAATCAACTTTGTACATAATTCTATAAACCCTCCTGCAAACGGAGGGTTTTTTTATGTGAAACTTTTTCGTTTAATCACAGTATCAGCAATAAAGGGTAGTTATTCTATCGTCAGGTAGGGAGCCGTTTTTTTGTACCAATCGTCTGAAAGAATCATAATCTTTTTCAAATCTATTAATTGGGAAAAAGTGCCATGTTGTTGCCTGTAGTTAAAAATGGCATTGGCTTTATTCCAACGGATATAAGGATGTGCCTTCAATTCTTCCAAATCGGCCGTATTGATATTTATTTTCCGAAGGTTGACAGAATCAATGAGTAAATATTTCTTTATTTTCTGAAATGTTGAGTCCGGCAGCCTGTATGTTTCTGCCACTTGCCCGACGGAGTAAAATCCGCCCAATCTTTCCCTGAAACGGATAATGCTCCGTGCATAATAAGGCCCGATACCCGGCAAGGACTGAAAAGCCAGTGAATCCGCCGTATTGATATTGATGGGTTGGTATTGTCTTGTGTACTTTGGCTTTTGGCTTTGAACCCAGGATTTTTTGGTTGCGTTGGTATCTGCTGCAATTTTTATATAGGGTGCCAATCTTTCATATTCATCTTCGAACAAGCCATATATACGCCGCAGGTCTTCCGGTTTCCGGAAATGGCCTCCTTTACTGAGATAATTTTGAATTGTATGGATAGTTTTATCCCGCAAGCCTAATTTTTGCCAACCGGCAAAAGAAAGTGTATTGGGGTCAAACTCAAATAATTTCCCTTTTAATTTTTGATAGGAAGGCGCATTTTCATCCCGGTCATATTGATAATAAGAGGTGCTTTGGCCTTTGTTCTCATTTTTATCATCCCATTTTTGCTTTTCCTTCAACGTTAAACGTTTTGCTGCCGCCAACCAGGCCGTATCGTTTTTTAAGGGTTGATTATTGGTTTTTGGCGGTATTACATAAGGGAAAATATACAATAAGGCCGCTATCAATAGCAAGCTAATGATAGCAATCCTGTTTTGCCTTGAAAAGCTCAGGTATTCAACAAATGTTTTCTTTTTGTCCATCTGTTGGTTTTAGTTAAAATACGACTTAAAAATGAAATGCCCGGCTACCCGGAAATTGAATTTTTGGAAAGGTTTTTGTGTGCAAAATTTTCTTGGTTGAGAAAAATAAATCCTTACCTTTGCAATCCTTTATTTTGGCCAAATATATTTTGACATCCCAATTCATGTGTAAGTAGTTGACTTTCACGGGTTATTATTTCAATATGAAATGATAACCTGGTTGCGATTGGTATGTCCTTAACGTTGTAAACCGGATTTACGTATATGTCTTCAACAAAACTGAACCCAAGAGTAAATTTTGGAAAAATTAAGCATCTTGCTGAAACCCCGGATTTGCTGGAAGTGCAAATCCAATCATTCAAAGAATTCTTCCAGTTAGAAACTACACCCGATAAAAGAAATATCGAGGGTTTGTTTCGTGTGTTTAAGGAAAATTTTCCGATTACTGACACCCGCAACATTTTCGTACTGGAGTTTTTAGATTATTTTATCGATCCTCCCCGTTATAATATTGAGGAGTGTATGGAAAGAGGATTAACCTATTCTGTTCCACTGAAAGCCAAACTTCGGTTGAGCTGTAACGATGAGGAGCATGTGGATTTCCAAACCATTGTACAGGATGTATTCCTTGGCAATATTCCTTACATGACACCAAGAGGAACTTTTGTAATAAATGGTGCCGAAAGGGTGGTGGTTTCTCAATTGCACCGTTCACCCGGTGTATTCTTCGGGCAGTCCATTCATCCTAATGGAACAAAAATTTATTCAGCCAGGGTAATTCCTTTCAAAGGAGCCTGGATGGAATTTGCTACCGATATCAACAATGTCATGTTCGCTTATATCGACCGGAAGAAAAAATTCCCGGTTACGACCTTGTTACGTTCTATCGGTTACGAAACGGATAAAGATATTTTGGAACTTTTCGGCATGGCCGACGAAGTGAAAACCGATAAAAAGACATTGAAAAAATATGTCGGCAAAAGATTAGCTGCCCGTGTATTAAGAACCTGGGTGGAAGATTTTGTGGATGAAGATACCGGCGAAGTTGTATCTATCGAGAGAAATGAAATTGTGATGGAAAGAGATACAGTGCTCGATGAAGATGCTATCGATACCATTTCAGAAATGGACGTTGAGAGTGTATTCATTCAAAGGGAAGACGTAGGCGGCGATTATGCCATCATTTACAATACGCTGAATAAAGATACTTCGAACAGCGAATTAGAAGCGGTACAATTTATTTATCGCCAATTGCGTGGAGCCGATGCACCGGATAATGAAACTGCCCGTGGTATTATCGACAAATTATTCTTTAGCGATAAACGATATGACCTTGGTGAAGTAGGAAGGTATAAAATCAACCGCAAGTTAGATGTGGATTTGCCTTTGCAAAAGAAAACACTTACCAAAGAAGATATTATTCTTATCATCAAATACCTCGTTCGCTTAACCAATGGTAAAGCCGAAGTAGATGATATTGATCATTTGAGCAATCGTAGAGTACGTACCGTTGGCGAACAGTTATATGCGCAGTTCGGTGTGGGCTTGGCTCGAATGGCCAGAACCATTCGGGAAAGAATGAATGTGAGAGACAATGAAGTCTTTACACCGGTTGACCTGATCAATGCCAGGACACTTTCAAGTGTAATTAATTCTTTTTTTGGTACTTCTCAATTATCGCAATTTCTGGATCAAACAAACCCATTGTCAGAAATTACACATAAGCGTCGTATTTCTGCATTAGGACCAGGTGGTTTAAGTCGTGAAAGAGCCGGCTTTGAGGTACGTGACGTACACTATTCTCACTATGGCCGTTTGTGTACTATTGAAACACCGGAAGGACCGAATATCGGTTTGATTTCTACCCTTTGCGTTCACGCCAAAATCAACGATATGGGTTTTATCGAAACACCTTATCGGAAAGTAGAAGGCGGAAAAGTCAATATGAAGGAATTAAAATTCCTGAGTGCAGAAGAAGAAGATCAGAAAAAAATTGCACAGGTAAATACATCACTCGATGATAAAGGAAATTTTGTGGAAGACAGAATTGCCAGTAGAGAAACCGGCGATTTCCCGATTCTGGAAAAAAGTGAAGTGGAATATATGGACGTTGCTCCCAATCAAATTGTGGGATTAAGTGCCTCATTGATTCCTTTCCTTGAACATGATGATGCCAACCGTGCTTTGATGGGTTCCAATATGCAACGCCAGGCGGTACCCTTAATTCGCCCTGATGTGCCAATTGTAGGAACCGGTTTGGAAGGCAAAGCTGCCCGTGATGCAAGAATACAAATTCATGCTGACGGCGATGGTGTGGTAGAATTTGTTGACGCCAATGAAATTCATGTTCGCTACAACCGTGATATTGAAGAAAAACTCGTCAGCTTCGAAGATGATTTGAAAAAATATAAACTCACCAAGTTTATCAAAACAAACCAGGAAACTTGTATCAACCTGAACCCGGCGGTGAAGAAAGGACAGAAAGTGAAAAAAGGCGATTTCCTGACAGAAGGTTATGCTACGAAAGATGGAGAACTGGCTTTGGGTAAAAACCTGAAAGTGGCTTTCATGCCTTGGAAAGGTTACAATTTTGAGGATGCCATTGTTATCAGTGAGAGAGTCGTCAAAGAAGATATGTTTACTTCGGTCCATATTTCAGAATATGAGTTGGAAGTAAGAGATACCAAACTCGGCGAAGAAGAATTAACACCGGATATTCCCAATGTATCTGAAGAAGCTACAAAAGATTTGGATGAAAACGGTATCATTCGTGTGGGTGCCAATATCAAAGAAGGAGATATACTCATTGGAAAAATTACACCAAAAGGTGAATCAGATCCTACACCGGAAGAAAAATTGCTGCGGGCCATCTTCGGCGATAAAGCCGGTGATGCCAAAGATGCATCGCTAAAAGCACCCAATGGAGTAGAAGGTGTTGTGATAGATAAAAAATTATTCCAAAGAGCTAAAAAAGATAAAAACGGAAAAGTCAGAGAGAAAGCAATGCTCGATAACTTAGAGAAAATGCATGAAAAGAATGAGCATGATCTCAAAGAAGTGTTATTGGAAAAATTAGCTGCTTTGCTAGCCAAACATACTTCAACCGGTGTTACCAATAATTTCGGTGAAATACAAATTGGCAAAGGCTCTAAGTTTACAGAGAAAAATCTTCGTGATTTGGATTTTGCCAACATCAATCCACTCGGTTGGACCGGCGATGCCAAAGTTGACGAGCAGGTAAATACACTTTTGCATAATTACAATATCAAGTTCAATGAAGAACTGGGACGTTTCAAAAGAGAGAAATTTATCATCAGCATTGGTGATGAATTACCGGCAGGTGTTTTAAAACTGGCCAAAGTTTATCTCGCTGTAAAACGTAAGTTGAAAGTGGGTGATAAAATGGCCGGCCGTCATGGTAACAAAGGTATCGTTGCCAAAATTGTTCGGCAGGAAGACATGCCTTTCCTCGAAGATGGAACGCCGGTAGATATTGTATTGAATCCGCTGGGTGTACCCAGTCGTATGAACCTGGGACAGATTTATGAAACCATTCTCGGATGGACTGGTGAAAAATTAGGTGTAAAATTCGCTACACCGATTTTCGATGGTGCTTCTGTAGATGAAATTGCCAATTATTGTAACGATGCCAATATTCCATTGCATGGACATACGCATTTATATGATGGTGAAACGGGAGAACGTTTTCATCAGAAAGCGACAGTTGGAATTATCTATATCATCAAACTGCATCACATGGTAGATGATAAGATGCATGCCCGTTCTATTGGCCCGTATAGTTTGATTACACAACAACCGTTGGGTGGTAAAGCACAATTCGGTGGCCAGCGATTTGGTGAAATGGAAGTATGGGCTTTGGAAGCTTATGGTGCTTCCAATATTCTGCAGGAATTGCTGACGATTAAGTCAGATGATATTGCCGGCAGATCCAAAACCTATGAAGCCATTGTCAAAGGTGATAATGTTCCCAGAGCCGGTGTGCCCGAATCATTTAATGTATTAGTCCATGAATTGAAAGGCCTCGGCCTCGATTTGAAATTTGAATAATACTGAACAGGGTGTAATAGTCATTGTCCGAAATAACATTTAATTAATAGAAATTAGCTATAGCATATGTCAATCAGAAAAGAAAATCGTCCTAAAGCGGCTTTTTCAAAGATCACAATTGGTCTTTCTTCGCCCGACACTATTCTGGAAAGATCGTACGGTGAAATATTGAAGCCGGAAACCATCAACTATCGTACTTACAAACCGGAAAGAGATGGTTTGTTTTGTGAAAGGATTTTTGGCCCGGTGAAAGATTACGAATGTGCCTGCGGAAAATATAAACGTATCCGTTATAAAGGAATCGTTTGTGACCGTTGTGGTGTGGAAGTAACAGAAAAGAAAGTAAGGAGAGAAAGAATGGGACATATCAAATTGGTTGTTCCCGTTGTACATATCTGGTATTTCAAATCATTGCCGAATAAAATCGGTTACCTCTTAGGCGTTAGTTCCAAAAAACTGGAAACAATTATCTACTATGAAAGATATGTTGTGATTCAATCCGGTATTCGTGCCGATAAAGGACAAAACCCCGGCGACTTACTGACGGAGGAGGAATACCTTGATATCCTGGATACATTGCCACAGGAAAATCAGTATCTGCCGGATGATGATCCCAATAAGTTTATTGCTAAAATGGGAGCAGAGGCCGTCCATGATATGTTACAACGTATCGACCTGGATCAGCTATCTTTTGACTTGCGTAATGCAGCAGCCAACGAAACTTCACAACAAAGAAAAGCTGATGCTTTGAAACGTCTGAGTGTTGTAGAAGCATTCCGCGATGCGAATAAAAGAATTAACAACCGTCCGGAATGGATGGTGATGCAATATATCCCGGTGATTCCACCGGAATTGCGTCCATTGGTGCCATTAGATGGTGGCCGTTTTGCCTCTTCAGATATGAACGACTTGTATCGTCGTGTGATTATCAGAAATAACAGGCTGAAAAGATTAATGGAAATTAAAGCTCCTGAAGTCATTCTTCGGAATGAAAAAAGGATGCTACAGGAAGCCATCGATTCACTATTTGATAACAGCCGTAAATCCAATGCAGTAAAAGCTGAAGGTGGAAGGGCTTTAAAATCATTAAGTGATGTATTAAAAGGGAAACAAGGTCGTTTCCGTCAGAATCTTTTGGGTAAAAGGGTTGACTATTCTGGCCGTTCGGTCATTGTAGTAGGCCCCGAATTAAAATTGCATGAATGTGGTTTACCAAAAGATATGGCTGCTGAATTGTTCAAGCCTTTTATTATCAGAAAATTGATAGAAAGAGGAATTGTAAAAACAGTTAAATCCGCTAGGAAGCTCGTCGATAAAAAAGAAGCAATTGTTTGGGATATTCTTGAAAATATTTTGAAAGGGCATCCCATTATGCTGAACCGTGCCCCGACATTGCACCGTTTATCTATCCAGGCTTTTCAACCGAAATTAATTGAAGGAAAAGCGATTCAATTACATCCGTTGGTAACGACGGCTTTCAACGCCGACTTTGACGGTGACCAAATGGCGGTACACGTTCCATTGAGCCATGCTTCTATTTTAGAAGCCCAACTGTTGATGTTGGCTTCACATAATATATTGAATCCACAAAACGGTACACCCATTACTTTGCCTTCGCAGGACATGGTTTTGGGACTGTATTACATTACCAAAGGTAAAAAATCAACTGACGAAGAACCGATTCGTGGTGAAGGAAAAACTTTTTATTCCAGCGAAGAAGTCATGATTGCTTTCAATGAAGGCGTGGTTGATTTGCATGCCTGGATTAAAGTAAAAACAAACGTCAGAAATGATGATGGATTGCTGGAACATAAATTGATTGACACCACTGTCGGCAGGGTTTTATTCAACCAACACGTACCGGCAGAGGTTGGGTTTGTCAATGCCATCCTGACCAAGAAAAACTTACGGGAAATTATTGGTGAAATTATCAATATCACTAACGTTCCTAAAACAGCGAAATTCCTTGACGATATTAAAACACTTGGTTTTACAAATGCCTATAAAGGTGGACTTTCATTTAGTATCAACGATTTAATCATACCGGAAATCAAGGAAGAGTTATTGACGAATGCGAAGGAAGAAGTTGATGAAGTCTGGGATAGTTATAACAATGGTTTGATTACCAATAATGAAAGATATAACCAGATTGTAGATATCTGGAGTCGTGTAGATAATCGGTTAACCAATGAATTGATTAACGAATTGAGTAACGATAAGCAAGGATTTAATTCACTCTACATGATGCTCGATTCCGGTGCCCGTGGTTCCAAATCTCAGATTAAGCAGTTGGCCGGTATCAGGGGATTGATGGCAAAACCCAGAAAATCAGGTTCTACCGGTTCGGAAATTATTGAAAATCCGGTTCTGTCTAATTTCAAAGGCGGACTGAACGTATTGGATTACTTTATTTCTACACACGGTGCCAGGAAAGGTTTGGCGGATACAGCCCTGAAAACTGCCGATGCAGGTTACCTGACTCGTCGTTTGGTAGATGTATCACAAGATATGGTGATTACAGAAGAAGACTGTGGCACATTGCGTGGCATTACTTCTACTGCTTTAAAAGATAATGATGATATTATTGAGCCATTATCCGATAGGATAGAAGGCCGTACTTCACTGCACGATGTATTGGATCCGGTATCAGAAGATGTGATTGTAGAAGCCGGAGAACAAATAACACCTGCGTTAGCTCGTAAGATTGATAAAGCTGGTATTGAATCTGTAGAAATACGTTCTGTATTGACTTGCGAAAGCAAAAGAGGTGTTTGTGTAAAATGTTATGGTAAAAACCTGGCTTCAGGTATAACGGCGCAAAAAGGAGATGCTGTAGGTATTATTGCTGCACAATCAATTGGTGAGCCTGGCACTCAGTTAACACTTCGTACTTTCCACGTAGGTGGTGTGGCCAGTTCAGCTGCCATGGAATCTACTTTGTTGGCCAAATTTGATGGCACTGTTCAATTCGATGGATTGAGAACCGTAGCTGTAGAAGACGAAAGCGGAAAGAAAGTACAAATCGTCGTTGGAAGAACCGGTGAAATCAGAAATATTGATGTGGAAACAGATCGACTTTTAAATACTTCACACATTCCTTATGGTTCTTCTCTTTTTGTCAAAAACGGGCAGAAAGTGAAAAAAGGTGATCTTATTTGCTCATGGGATCCGTATAATAATGTAATCATGTCTGATGTGCAGGGAACCATTCAATTTGAAAATATTATTGAAGGCGTAACCTACAGGGAAGAAGCAGATGAACAAACCGGACACCGTGAGAAAGTGGTAATTGAAACAAGAGATAAAACAAAAATTCCATCAATCATCGTTGAAGGAAAAGATCAGAAAGTGTACAACATTCCTACCGGTAGCCATATCATCATCAACGAAGGTGATGAAGTAAAAGCGGGACAGGTGCTTGTCAAAATTCCAAGAGTATTGGGTAAGCTGCGTGATATTACCGGTGGCCTTCCAAGGGTTACGGAATTATTTGAAGCCAGGAATCCAAGCAATCCGGCGGTGGTTTCGGAAATTGATGGTATTGTGAAAATGGGATCTATCAAAAGAGGAAACCGTGAAATAATTATTGAAGCCAAAGATGGTGTACAAAAGAAATACCTGGTGCCTTTGACTCGGCAGATTCTGGCGCAGGATGGTGATTTTGTCAAAGCCGCCGCTTCATTAAGTAACGGGCAAATTGCTCCTTATGATATTCTAAAAATTAAAGGCCCGTTTGCCGTACAGGAATATGTGGTAAATAAAATCCAGAAAGTATATCGCATGCAAGGTGTAAAAATCAATGATAAGCATATTGAATGTATTGTCCGCCAGATGATGCGGAAAGTCAATATTGTTGATCCGGGTGATACTCGTTTCCTCGAAGACGACCTTACCGATAAATTCGATTTCATTGCTGAGAACGATTACATCTTCGATAAGAAAATTGTAACAGATGTTGGCGACAGTACAACATTACGTGCCGGACAAATTGTTACACTTCGTGAAGTACGTGAAGAAAATTCCATACTTCGCCGCAACGATAAAAAACTGGTTGAATTCCGCGATGCACAACCGGCCACTTCGGCACCTACTTTGTTGGGTATTACCAAAGCTTCGTTGGGTGTACAAAGTTGGATTTCAGCCGCATCTTTCCAGGAAACAACAAAAGTATTGTCGTCCGCAGCTATTAATGGAAAAACGGATGAAATGCTTGGCTTGAAAGAAAATGTGATTACAGGACATCCGATTCCGGCCGGTACAGGTTTGAGGGATTTTGAAAACATCATCGTTGGCAGCAAAGAAGAATATGAATTATTGAAGACCAGCCGCGAAGCCATGTCTTTTGATGAAGAAGAGTAATTGAACTGGCCATTACGTAAATGAATAGTATTGCATAAGGAGTAAGATAATACTTACTCCTTTATTTTTTTAAGCGAAAAAATATCATGTTGGCCGCTATTGTTTTGCAAATCCTAAGAATCCGTTAATCTATGTCAGTTGATTATATTTGCCAACAACATGATACTTAGCTTTGTAATTAAATTTACTTGAATGAAAAATGGAATGTTGATATGGAATGTACTTTTAACCCTTGCCGTTGGGTATTTATTAATTTTCGGCATTGGAAATAAAAGTGCTGACTCATCGAACGACGTACTTTCAGATTCAACCTTTAAAGATCATAAGCAATTCAGGATTGCTTATTTTATAATGGATTCAGTAGCGGCCCATTTTGGTTTGGTCAAACAAGTAAAAGATGAACTGAGCAATAAAGAAGATGCCATTACAGCCGAGCTGGACCAGATGAATAAAAATATTCAGAATAAATATGTTTATTATCAAAATAAAGCACAGGCAGGTACATTAACACAAGCAGAATCTGATGCTGCCGGAAAGGAATTGAAAAAACTGGACGACGATATGAAAGCCAGGCAAAAAAAATTGGACCAGGATTATTTTGACCTTCGGACAAGAAAAGAAACAGAAATTAAAGATAAAATTGAAGCTTTTTGTAAGGAGTTTAATAAGAAATATAATTTCAATTATATCGTGTCCTACGAACAAGGATTGTTTTTTTATAAAGACACAACATATAATATTACTAAAGAATTAATCAAAGGGCTCAACGAAAAATATAAATTTTCAAAAGAATAATTCCCTGCTATTATTTCAACGGTCTCTCCAGTGTGAGAGACTTTTTTATGTCGTAAACGGAATAATTGCTTATTTTGAATTATGATTGACTTGTCAAAATTGTTTCAGGAATTTGCATCGTTAAAAGTTGGTATCATTGGCGATGTCATGCTCGACACTTATATCTGGGGTCAAGTAGAACGTATTTCGCCGGAGGCGCCGGTACCGGTTGTTTCATTGGACAAAAAAGAATATCGGATTGGTGGCGCAGGAAATGTTGCATTGAACTGCCAGGCATTAGGTGCCACTGTTAGTTTATTATCTGTTTGTGGCCCCGATGAAGAAGGTGTTGTACTGAAAGATTTGTTGAAACAAAACAAAGTGAATACTACTTATTTGCATAAATCATCAAAGCGATTAACAACCAACAAAACCAGGATTATCAGCCGCAATCAGCAAATGATGCGCCTTGATGCAGAACATACAGAGGATTTAAACGAAACGGAAACGAATGCTTTTCTCCATAAAATAGAAAAATATATTACAACCCAAAAACCCGATATTCTCATTTTCGAAGATTATAATAAAGGGGTTTTGACCAAAAAAATTATTGAAAAAACCATCGGGCTTTGTAAAAAGTATAAGGTCTTGACGGCTGTTGACCCCAAAAGAAAAAACTTTTTTGCATTCAAACAGGCAGACATTTTTAAACCCAATTTGAAAGAAGTGAAAGAAGGTTTGCATCTGTTGACAGAGGAAGTATCACTACCTATTCTAAAAAAAATTCACCAGCAGCTTAAAAAAGAATTGCAACACGATATTTCTTTTATAACCTTATCGGCCAAAGGCGTTTTTTACCAACAAGGCAATACAGCTGATATTTACGCTTCGTATATGCGCAATATTGCGGATGTGTCCGGTGCAGGTGATACGGTAATTGCAGTCGGAGCAATGGTTTATGCCATTACCAAAAATGTTCGATTGATGGCAGAGATTGCCAATATTGCCGGTGGCTTAGTTTGCGAAGAAGTGGGTACTGTTGCTATTCACCGCGAAAAGCTTCTTGAAGAGTGTAAGCTATTGCTAGTCTGATTGAAATCCCTTTGTAAAAGATTCCCAGTTGTATAATTTATTGAAGTCCAGTAATACTTCAAATACAATTTTGATAAAAGCAAAAATGATGATAAATATTTTTCCGGCACCAAAACTCAGGAATATACTTCCGAAAATTACTGTAAACTGCTGAACAAAAACCCGGACATAAGGCGCAAACATTATTCCTAATAATGAGGCAGATCGGTATTTTTGATTCAAAATAAAATCAACCAACATCTGTAGAACATAACAAAAGAAAAAAGCCATCAACATAATAAATGAGTCGTGACTGAGAAGAGAAGGCCATTTATAAATGAAACTAAGAAAGCCGATATTGGATTTTGACGCAATACCTGAAACATTGAAAAATATTCCCATTTGTACGGCGACAAACATTCCATAATGAAAAATAAAAAACAATAATAAACCGATTATAGGAATAGCACCTCTGACACCTGCAGCTGATCTGTTTTCTTGTCTTCTCGCAATGTTTACGATTATCATTTTTACCAAAGTGAGCAGTCCGATAATGATAGTTTCAAGGCAATAAACAATAAAAACTTCGGTAGGGCTCCAGCCCCAAGCCAATACGCCAATGACAGGAACTAAGTTGGCAATGATTAAAAAATAGTCGGAAGATTGAATGTTTCTTTTGAACATATAAAAATGTAAATTAAGTAAATTTGTTGCTTAGTTAAGAATTTTAGTATGGCAAAATTTACCATTGCGATTCATGGTGGCGCCGGCACCATCTTAAAAAAAGAAATTACACCCGAACAGGAAAAAGCATATACAACTGCGTTAGGTCAGGCCCTGGCTGATGGGTTTGCTATTCTTGAAAAAGGCGGCACTGCAGTAGATGCTGTCAGAACTGCTGTAGTTTCTTTGGAGAATATTGATTTATTCAACGCAGGTAAAGGCTCCGTTTTTGCAAATGAGGGCAGCCAGGAAATGGACGCCGCCATTATGGATGGACAAACTTTAAAGGCTGGTGCAGTTGCCGCGGTTAAGAACATACGTAATCCGATTGAATTAGCTTATACCGTCATGACACAAAGTGACCATGTATTTTTAAATGGCCGTGGAGCTGAAGAATTCGCCAGGCAAAATGCAATACCGTTTGAACCGGATGAATACTTTTTTACATCGCTGCGATATGAACAATTGAAACAAGCTCAAGAGAAAGGTGAAATGATGCTGGATCACCGTCCATTGAATCATGATAAAAAATTTGGTACGGTTGGAGCAGTAGCTTGTGATGCATCTGGTAATATTGCAGCCGCTACCAGTACCGGCGGCATGACCAATAAAAAGTTTGGAAGAATAGGTGATAGCCCTTTAATCGGTTGCGGAACTTATGCCAATAATAAAACCTGTGCCATCAGCTGTACCGGTCATGGCGAACCGTTTATTCGGGCAGTAACGGCTTATGATGTGAGTTGCCTGATGGAATATAAAAACTTATCCCTGCAAGATGCCATGCGGTTTGTTGTGCATGATAAATTACCCCAACTCGATGCCGAAGGCGGTATGATTGGCGTAGATGCCCAAGGCCATGCTGCATTAGTGTTCAACAGTGAAGGAATGTACAGAGGCGTTAAAAATAATAAAGGCCTACACGAAGTTTCTATTTATAAAAGTTAGTGATGAAAAAAATTGCCGTCATAGTTGCTGCCGGACAAGGCACCCGAATGGGAAAAGAATTGCCCAAGCAGTTTTTATTATTGCATGGCAAACCCTTACTTTATTATACGCTGAAAACATTTCTGGATGCTTATAAAGATTTACAAGTCGTGCTGGTGTTGCCGGTTGATTATATTGAATTGGGAAAAGAAATTCTGGATGCCTATTTTTCGTCGAAGCCAGTTAAAATAGTGAGTGGTGGCACTACACGTTTTATGTCTGTGAAAAATGGATTGTCAATAATCGAAGAAGAAGCCATCATTTTCGTACACGATGGAGTCAGGTGTTTAGTGTCAAATGAATTAATTCATCGTTGTTATGAAACCGCTCTTTCGGAAGGGTCGGCAATTCCTGTTATCAGTGTTGAAGAAAGTCTTCGAAAAATTACTGAAGATGGAAATGAAATAATCGACCGAAATACAATAAAAATTGTTCAGACACCACAAACATTTCATAGCAAAATTTTATTGCCAGCCTACCGAATCGATGACAAAGAACATTTTACAGATGAAGCCAGTGTGGTAGAAGCGTTTGGGTTAAAACTGACATTAATAGAAGGTGAAAAGCAAAATATAAAAATTACCCGGCCGGTAGATTTACAATTTGCTGAACTGTTAGTCAACAATTAATTTAAAATTTTCATTGCTTATTTTTTCAACCATTTCAAATAGAAAGGCAATCGATTCCATCGAACGGACTGATAGTATTCCGGCATAGCTCCGAATCCACTATAAAAATCGGCCAGCCCGGGAATATCTGAACCTTCAAAATCCAATACCAGATTATTCGTGGCATGTTCTCTTATAAAAGCATCGA
Organism: Chitinophagaceae bacterium; assembly: GCA_020437365.1. Taxonomy (GTDB): domain Bacteria; phylum Bacteroidota; class Bacteroidia; order Chitinophagales; family Chitinophagaceae; genus JJ008. The sequence continues at coordinate 27,477 of JAGQWM010000023.1, forward strand.
TTAATAAATGTGAAGCACCGGTAGTTCTGCTTTCGGGTGCATTGCCCACGAGAATATAATAAGCCCGTTGATGTGATAAAAAGAAAACACAGCTTGACAATATATTTCCTTCAGCTGATGCAATGCCATACGTTTTTGTCATGCCTTTTTGTAAAAGCACAGCATACAATTGTCGAAAACGTTCAATATTTTCTTTTGATGCCTGGCCGTAATGATTCATTTGTGCAACGGCTAATGCAATGATTGTCTCTACATCCGGATTGTGAATGACCGTGCAACCGGCTTCTACGGATTTTCGGATATTCCTTTGATGGTTTGTACTATATTTTTTTTCTAATTCCTTATATGTTGGTTGGAGAGAGAGAATAAAATTTAATCTTTCCCTTGGGTTTAATTTTTTTTCTTTGATTTGATTTTGTGTATTCAGCGAAATGTCAATGTATTTAAAATATGCAGGAATTGAATTTAAAAATGGTAGTGCCAGTTCTTCATTCTGTATTGAACCAAATATACCTCCGACCGGTGTAAGAAAAGGTTGATATAAATAGTGAATCCCCAATTTTTTATGCCAGGTGAGTGGCATAACGGCTGCATAATCATCCAGGATAAGCCCCGACCAGTTTCTGGCCATTGTATCTAAATAGTAAGTGTATGCGTAAATTAAACCATTCCTTGCGTTTGTAATACAATGATTCCATTTTTTGTCATCGATGGCTGCCCGTGAAATATATTGTATTGAAAAATTCTTTTCCATTAGAAATGCAAATGTCTTTCAATCTTTCTAAAGTTAAAATTAGAAATATCAATTGAGAAAGATATTTTTTTCCAGAAACGTTCTTTTTTTAAACTTGTTGATTGGATATAATCTTTGTACACTTTACTAAATAATAAAGGAATATAAATGTTGACTGTTTCTTTTAACAGAGGAATTTGAATGCCGATGTCGTATAAAAAATGGTCAAGGTTGGCATCTTGTTTCCAGGCTTCTGCATAAGTGCCTACATCCAAATATAATTTTAGTGGAATTTGAATAGGAAAAACAGAAAGTGGATTTATAGATTTGGGAATGGTTGTACTGAAATTTGCCGCTATGAGCCAATCATCGGTTTTGGCTACTTTATCAGCCAATAAATCAGTTCTTACTTTGAAAGCACCATCTCTTTCCATGATTTGTTGACTCGTAAAACCAGTAAAAGTATTTCGACCAATAAAATAATCGCTGTAGGTGTAATCTTCATAGCCATTGGCACCGGTCATATTTAAGTGAAAACGATCTGTTTTGAATTGATTCGTAAATGTTTTCGGACTTGTATAAATAAATTTACCGGCAAAAAGCCTGACACTTAATCCGCCACCTTTTGGATAGTTGAAAAAATATTTTCCGGTGAAACCTGCCCGGATAAAATATTTTCCTTGTTCTATTTTTAATTCACCTCGATAAGGATATAAAGCCCGGTTGTTTTCTACTACAAATTTTAATTGTTGCAATATCCTGTTGTTGGAAATTGTTTTATGTTGCAAAGAAATACTGGTATCTGTTCCCACAATCATTGTGTCCCGATAAAACTGTAATGCATCTTCACGGAAGAAAAAAGATTTATATTGTATGTATCTGTTTTTGTTGCTTCGAGGATTTTTTTCTTTCAACACTAATTTTATTCCGGGAGCAAGTTTTGTAAATTGTAAAAATGTTTTTTGGTTGTTTTCATCTTTATATTCATCCATTGTAAAATGAGATGCAGCTACGCCGACTGTTATGCGTTGGAAAATTTTATCCGGGTAAAAACTATACGTGGCGAATCCAAGTCCGGCCAGTTTTTTGGAACCGGTGGCATAAAAAGGTGCCAGAAAAAAATTAAAAGCCGAAGGCGGCAATTTTAAATTGGTAATGAATCCACCGGCGAGTAATTTGTCATAATGATTATAGCCGACTGCAGGTCCGAAAGTGAATAAATTCTTTGTTGGATTCCGGAGATAAGCTTTCCAGGAATTAAAATTGAATACAAAATTGGCTTTCGAGCCGGTACTTTTTTGCGTAGGCAATAAACCCGGCTTGGATAAATATGAAAAAACTGAATCTACATTTTGGCCACTACTTTCTTCAATGGCTTTTTTAAAATCCTGTGGTTGCGGATGTTTAAATTGCCAAAGCGAATAATAATGTTGCATCGCTTTTTGAAAAACATCGGTACCCAACACCGTTTCAAGATATTGCATCCAGGCAGCGGTTTTGTAATAGGCCACCAGTAAATAATTGGTCTCGCTGAATTCAGCAGCCGGAGTGGAAATGGGTTGGTCAGTTTTTGTAATCGCTTTGGTTTCAAAAGCAATTTTTTCTAATTGAAGTGGCTGTCCATATTTTAATGCTGTATATTTTTTTTCATAAAAACTATTGATGCCTTCGTCCATCCAGGGATGCATTCTTTCATTGCTCGCCAAGATGCCATACAGCCAATTATGTCCGATTTCATGGGCAATAGTAATGTCCAGCATTTTTTCATTGGCTATGGGTGAAATAACTGTGATAGTTGGATATTCCATGCCGCCACCGAAACTTTTCGGCCCTTGCACTACTTGAACAATCGGGTAAGGATAATCACCTAATTCAGTGGCATAAAAACGAGTGGCATCTTTGGCAAATTGAACAGCTTTATCCCAATTTTCTTTTTCGGCCGGCGTATAATATGCTTTTACTTCTATAATTTTCCCGGAGGGAAGACGACAAGTATCTTGTTGTACGATAAAACTTTTATCGGCAAACCAGGAAAAGTCATGTACATTGTTTTGTGTAAAATGTAAAGTTTTCAAACCAGATGATGACGGCGGAATTGCAGCTGGTGTTTTAGTTGAATTTTGATGAGTCGGGAGAGAAAAATTTGCTCTTGTTTTTAGCCATTTTTCTTCTTCTTCATTATCAAAACTGCCTGTTGCTGCTACGACATAGTTTTTGGGTATGGTAATATTTACCTGGAAGTTTCCAAACTCACTATAAAATTCTCCTTGATCGAGATAAGGCATAGTATGCCAACCGTCTTTATCGTACACCGCCGGTTTCGGATACCATTGTGTGGCTTGGTAGCTTTGGCCTACATGGCCTCCTCTTGAAATATTAAACGGTAACCGAACATAAAAAGGAGTAGTAATTGTGGTTTGCGCACCCGGTGCTAATGGTGTTGGTAAAATCACTTTTACAATATCAATATATTTCGGGTGATCTTCTACGTTAGCTGTCACTTCGTTCACTTTAAAATCCAGTCGATTGATATAGCCTTTGTCTTCTTGATTTGAAAAATAAAATTTTGTATTGCCGTTTTCTAAAGTTTGATCGGTGAAAGCTGTTCTATCATTTTTATAAGCATTGGGCCAAAGGTGAAACCAAATAAAATGCAGTGTATCCGGTGAGTGATTGATGTAAACGATTTTTTCAAAACCGGAAAGAGAGTGGTCCGTATCGTTCAAAGAAACGTCGATGGTGTAGTTGACCTGTTGTTGCCAATACTGTGCTTGAGAAGCTATGCTGATACAAATAACGGCCACAATGGCTAAATAGTATTTTCTCAAAGGTTGGAGTTTTCTCAAAAATACAATCTTAAATTAATATCACCTACTTGCCTTTTCCTTTAAAAATAATGCGGAGTGTATGTATCATAATTTTAAAATCGAGTGCCAGCGAAATATTTTCAATATAGATTAAGTCGAATTTACTTCTCTCAATCATTTGTTCTACATTTTCTGCATAGCCAAACTGCACCATTCCCCAACTGCTTAATCCCGGTTTTACTTTCAATAAATATTTATAATAAGGCGTTATAGTAAGTATTTGATCGATATAAAATTTTCTTTCCGGCCGGGGGCCTACCAGGCTCATTTCTCCGCGAATGATATTTACTAATTGTGGCAATTCATCGATTCGCCATTTGCGCATAACCTTTCCCCAATTGGTAATACGTGTGTCATGGTCTGATGAAAGTGCAGGGCCGTTTTTTTCGGCCTTGTGCACCATCGAACGAAATTTAAACATCGTAAATGATTTTCCTTTGTAGCCGATTCGTTCCTGCGCATAGAAAACGGGGCCTTTGGAAGATAATTTTACCCGGATAGCTGCGTAAAGGAGAAGTGGTGAAAGAAAAATTAAGCCTAACAATGAAAAAGAAACATCTATCAGGCGTTTGATATTCTGTTGCCATTCGGGCATCAAACCGGTTTTCAAATCTATCAATGCAGCACCCATTACATTACTGGTTTTTACAGAACCGGAAAGGATGTCTAAAGAATTGGGTTGAATTTTTATTTCCACATCAAAATCACTTAAGCGGTTGATGATCGATTCAATTTGTGCTTGTTCAGATTTTTCCAGCGCAATGACAACTAATTGTATTTGTTGTTGCACAATAATTTTTTCTAAATCATCGAGTGCACCCAGTTTGGGAATATGCCTCGTTATACCATTATGGCCATTACTATCGAGAGCCAAAAATCCGGCATACCGAAATCCACCATCTTCCAGGTTCTTTGCCGTTTCTTTATAAATTCTGTTGGCGGATAAATGGTTACCAATCATCAAGGTATTGAAATACACACTGCCATTCAGCAATTGTCGTTTTACACGGCTCAATAAAATCCATCGGCCCAAAAAAGTGAAGAAAAACTGTACAACAAATAAGCAAAGAAATGCGAGGTAATAATAGTTGTAATTCGTTTTGACGTCATCGAGAATAATTAGAAAGAACAACACTATAGTACCAATGAGACAACATATAAAAGTGATTGTAAATTCAAACAACCTCGACTTTTTATATAGATTCTGGTAAGTGCCTACAATTGTATATAAAGACAACCAGCCCAAAGGAATAATCAACAAGCCCAACCAAAATTTATTATTCACCATTAATTCGCCCTGGTAACTAATTGTTTCTTTTAATACCCATTTCCGGATGAAAAAAAAGCAAGCCCAGGCAAGAAAGGCAGCTATGAAATCAATCACAGCATACCAGGCTATTGATATTTGTTTGTTCCGGCTCATGAACGGCTGAGTACATTATTACGAATTTTATCAAGAATCTGATGGGCAACATCCATCGCCAGCAAACCATCCATTTCTGAAACAATGGTTTTCGTATTGTTTTCAATTGCTGATTTAAATTCTTCCAATTCTCTTTTGATGGCATTCACTTCCGGAATTAGTGGATTAGACATGGCAATCGTTTTTGTGCCATTCGGCGTAGCAATGTCGAATGCAAAAACATTATCGTCATGTTCTTCCTTTAGTTTTATGATTTCAGTTTTTTTATTCAAAAAATCAATTCCTATATACGAATCTTTTTGAAAAAGCCTGATCTTCCGCATTTTTTTCATGGAAATTCTGCTGCTGGTAAGATTGGCTACACAACCATTATCGAATTCAATTCGAACGTTAGCAATGTCCGGTGAATCTGTTAATACACCAACACCACTGGCATAAATATTTTTTACATCACTTTTAATCAGACTGAGAATGATGTCGATGTCGTGAATCATTAAATCGAGAATAACACTGACTTCCGTACCTCTCGGATTAAATTGAGCCAGGCGATGCACTTCTATAAACATCGGGTTGAGGGTTAAATCCTGTACGGCCAGGAATGCCGGATTAAATCTTTCTACATGGCCCACCTGCAGTTTGATGTCTGATTCTTTTGCTAGTTTTACTAATTGACGGGCTTCTTCCATCGTATTCGCCAGCGGTTTTTCTACAAAAACATGTTTCCCTTTTTTGATGGCTTTTTCGCACCATTCGAAGTGAAATGTAGTTGGTGCCACAATATCAAGTGCCGTTGATTGATCAATTAATTCGTCGGCATCGGTAAAACGGGTGAGATTATATTTTTCAGCAACTTCTTTTGCCGTTTCGTCATTCGGGTCAAAAAAACCTACGATTTCAACGTCCGGAATTTCTAACCAATTATTCAAATGAAACTTTCCCAGGTGGCCAACACCAATAACTCCGATTTTTAGCATAATTGATAAAATATGCGCAAAGATAAAGATTGACGAACGGAGTCGTGAAGATTGCCGGGAATAGACTTTAAGACTGCAAAATAGTTGATTGCGCTATGTATTGCGGATGGTAAATAAACAGGCAACTGCCATTTTTGATTGTATTAATGATGGCTTGCGATTTTTCTTTTGGTACTGCCGGACATCCCCAGCTTCGGCCGATATATCCTTGCATTCTTACAAAAGCGGCTGAAACATAATCGGCGCCATGCATCACAATCGTTCTTTCCATAGCATTGTCGTTGATGCCATTTTCGAGGCCGATCAATTGTAGAGAATAGCCATTCTTGCCCTGGTATGTTTGACCGGTAACATAAAATCCGAGACTGCTTTTATGGGAAGAATTGGCATTTGAAAACGATGAAGCCATTGCCTTACCTGAATTTTGGCCATGGGCAACATAAGTATTAAACAATACTGTATAATTTTTCAGGTCTATGACAAATAATCTTTTTTCGCTACTGGGCAAACTGAAATCAGCAATGGTTAAAATTGAATCATTGTGGACTTTCCCTTCATCTACCAATTCGTCAAAACCTTGGCGGGCATATTCAAAAGCCGCATGACTCAATCCCCAATCGGCTAATTGCAAACTGTCATAAACAGACTTTTTATGTTCCGAATGGATTGTATTGTTTACTGATTTATTTGATATTTCATTGTTGGGAAAATGATTTTTCAACTTTTTAATTTTTACGGGATTGGCCAATACAAATGGCAATTGTAAAAATGTAAAAACAAGAAATAAAAATAAAATACTAAAACCCCTGAACTTCTGCATGGCTGTGTACCTGTTAATTTTTATACTGCAAGGCAGTGTTGATTAATTTTAAAAATAGAATCGTAGGGTGAGGATATTTTTTCTCAGGCGGTTTAGTGTTGGCAAAATTCAAAAATGATGCCCGTTAGGGTAGAAACGGGCAGTTTTGGATTTTATTTCTTAACGTGGAAAACTTGTGTATCTCACGTCAATGGTTTTCAAGTCGTTTATTTCCCGCTTTGGCAAAGTCAAAAATCCTTTTACTTAAGCAGGTCATTTATTTGCTGCCGCAAAACTAATGGAATCAAATTCTTTTTAGGCAAATGGGAAAGCCTAATTCAATATTTTTTGACTTCAATCAATGAGAGGAGGTTCATTCAGAAATGATTATAAATGCTAACGTTTGTAAGTATATTTTTAGTTGTCTTTTATTTTTTGAAGTGCAGCGGCATTGATACAATAGCGTAAACCCGAAGGAGCCGGCCCGTCGGGGAAAACGTGGCCAAGGTGTGCATCACAAATATTGCATTGCACTTCAATTCGGGTCATACCAAAACTTTCATCTTTTATATAAGCGATATTTTCGGGTTCAATCGGTTGCGTGAATGATGGCCAACCCGTACCGCTGTTAAATTTTTCTGTTGCATCGAATAATGGTGTTTGACAACATTGGCAAGCATATTTTCCGGGTTCAAACAAAGTACACATTGCAGAACTATGCGCCGGTTCGGTACCTTTTTGCCGGGTAATGCGAAAAGTTTCATTATCCAAAATAGCTTTCCATTCTTCCACAGTTTTTTCAACTCTGTTAGGTGCTTTAGGATTTCCTTCGTTGATATAATTTAATATGTCGTTCCAGTTGAGCATGAATGAAATCTTAATATTTTAGTTTTTTGGATAGAAAAAAAATAAGTCAAATTGTAGCCATTAATTTTTTTATTTTTTGCAAATGTCCGTCGCTGACCGGCCACACAGGTTGCCTGAATGTGTTTTTACAAAATCCCATTTCACTTAAGTAGGCTTTAATACCACTTGGGCTACCTTCGGCAAACATGGAAGCAATGACTTCAATGTATTTGTAATGAATTTGTCTTGCTTCATTGAATTTTCCGGCAAGACATAATCGAACCATTTCTGAATATGCTGCCGGATAGGCATTCGCTACAACGGACACCAAGCCTTCTGCACCACAGGCAATCATAGGTAAGGTAATTGGATCATCGCCACTGATGAGCATAAAATCTTCCGGTTTGTTTTTTATGATATAATTGAACTGCGCAAAATCGCCACTGGCTTCTTTAGTAGCAAAAATATTTTTACACTCCCTGGCAATCCTGATCGTAGTTTCGGCTGTTACATTTTGCCCGGTTCGGCTGGGTACATTATACATGATGATGGGTAATGGCGATGCTGCATCTATTGTTTTATAATGCTGAAAAATACCTTCCTGGTTGGGTTTATTATAAGCAGGACTTACAGAAAGTATGGCATCGATTCCGGTCAGGTCAAAAGTTTTTAATTGGTTGACAATATCTGCAGTATCATTTCCGCCAATGCCCGCTACAACAGGAATTCTTCCTCCTACTTTTTTTTGTACAAATGAAATAACTTCTTGCTTTTCGCTGCCATGTATCGTGGCACTTTCTCCGGTTGTACCTAATGCTACCAGGTATTCTACTTTTCCATTAATCCAGAATTCAATCAACTTGCCAAAACTTTCCCAATCAATTTTTGGTTGACCATTTTCATTTAGATTACTATTGTCCATAAATGGTGTTATAATAGCAATTCCTGTTCCGGTAAATTTTTCTCTGAGTGTCATTTTTATCAAAGATTCGTTGAGGAAATAATATACTGTAAAGATAAGAAGTGGCCAAAGAATCAACCCGGTTGGTGATTTTACAGAAGGCTAAAAAGTAAAAATGTAATTGCTAATTTTCCGAGGAGGCATCGGATTCCATTTCTTCAAAGAAACCCATTTTACCGAATTTTTCAATTCTTTCCTTGATACGCTGTTCGGCAGGAATAGGTTTCAATTCAGCCAATACTTTAATGAGATGTTCTTTTAATATGCTGGCAGATTCGTCATAATCCCAATGAGCACCACCGGCCGGTTCGGGAATAATGCCATCAATAAGGCCAAAACTCAACATTTTATCAGCCGTTAATCTTAATTGTTCTGCGGCAATTTCTTTTTTATCCCATGTACGCCAAAGAATAGAAGAACAACTCTCCGGTGATATAACTGTGTACCATGTATTTTCCATCATATACACCCTGTCGCCCACTCCAATACCCAAAGCACCACCACTGGCACCTTCACCAATTATGACACAAATGACAGGCACTTTCAACCTTATCATTTCATATATATTCCTGGCGATGGCTTCTCCTTGGCCTCTTTCTTCAGCTTCTAATCCGGGAAATGCACCCGGTGTATCGATAAGTGTAATGACAGGTTTATTAAATTTTTCAGCCAGCTTCATTAAGCGAAGAGCTTTTCGATAACCTTCGGGATTGGCCATGCCGAAATTTCTATGTTGACGCATTTTCGTATTAATCCCTTTTTGTTGGCCGATAATCATTACAGTTTGGCCTTCAAGGCTGGCAAATCCACCCACCATGGCTTTATCATCTTTTACATTTCTATCGCCGAAAAGTTCCACAAAATTCTCGGTCATTTTGAGGATAAATTTTGTTGTATAAGGCCGGTCAGGATGGCGGCTTAATTGTACTCTTTGCCATCCACTCAGGTTTTGTGTTATTTCTTTTCTTTTAGTAAGAATTCCTTGTTCCAGTTTTTGAATCGTATCGCTGAGATCGAGTTTTGTTTTCTCCTGCCTGTTTTTCATACTGGCAATCTCATCGATGAGGTCTTTGATTGGCTTTTCGAAATCTAAAAACTGTCTGTTGGCATCAGTAGGCATAATCTCTTAAATAAGTGGCTAAATTAAGGATTAAATAATAATGCCAAATTTTCTTTGATTACTGGTATATCGTTCTATAAAAAATTTGGCTAAAAAGGATTGCAGAACTATCTTTGCCCGCCGTTATAAACGGATAAAACTGGCAGAAAGTCGTTAAGATTTTTGAAGTTTTAGCTGATTATTTTGGATCGGTAGTTCAGTTGGTTAGAATGCCGCCCTGTCACGGCGGAGGTCGCGGGTTCGAGTCCCGTCCGGTCCGCAAGCCCTGCAAAAATGTAGGGCTTTTTTGTTGATGTCATTTTATGTGTACATATTAAAAAGCCAGTTGGATGGCACATTTTATAAAGGGTCTTCGACTGACCCCAAAAAAAGACTATTACAACATAATGATGGACAAAGTCGATATACAAGAACAAAAATTCCCTGGTCATTAGTTTATGTGGAAGAAGTAGCCTCAAAAAAAGAGATGCTTATTCGTGAGCGAAAATTGAAACGGGGCAATAAGGATTATTTTGAAAAACTAATACTGAGCAGTAAAAATATTTATCGACAATTTTTGTAATGCCGCCCAGTCTCGGTCTCTACGGCCGTAGAGACGGGTTCGAGTCCCGTCCGGTCCGCAAGCCCTGCAAAAATGTAGGGCTTTTTTGTTGATGTCATTTTATGTGTACAT